>CANNNH010000268.1 GCA_947505915.1 Comamonadaceae bacterium | reverse complement strand
TCTATGCGTCAAAGCTTGGTTGATGGCCTCAAAGCAGCGGGCATTCAGCAAAACATGGGGTTCATCACCCAGCAGATTGGCATGTTCAGTTACTCAGGATTGAGCAAAGACCAGATGGTGCGGCTGCGTTCAGAGTTTGGGGTGTATGGAACCGATACAGGACGGATGTGTGTGGCTGCCCTCAATACCCACAATCTTCCCTATGTGTGTCAAGCCATTGCAGCTGTTCTCAAAAGCTGATGAAAGCCCTTATTTTTGATGTTTTCGGAACGCTGGTTGACTGGCGTAATTCCATTGCATTTCAGGCTGAAAGGGATTTATCACCCCTTGGATTCCAAACCGATTGGCATGATTTTGCAGATGCTTGGCGCAATGAGTATCAGCCTGCCATGGAGAGGGTACGCAGCGGACAACGGGCGTTTTGCAAGCTCGATGTATTGCACCGCGATAACTTAGATACCGTTTTGTCCAGATTGGGATGGAATTCTGTTGACGAGGCAACCCGCACAAAGCTGACGCTAGCTTGGCACACGCTCGACGCTTGGCCTGAGGTCAACCAAGCGCTGATCAGGTTGCGAAAGAAGTTTCTTCTAGCCCCCTGCTCCAACGGCCACATTGCGCTGATGGTCAATCTTGCTCGCCACAATGGCTGGCATTGGGATGCCATCACTGGCGCAGAAATCGCTCACGATTACAAGCCGCAAGCTGTGGTTTACCAAGCTTCTGCTGAGGCGCTTGGTTGTACTTGGCAAGATACAACCATGGTTGCTGCTCATTCAGGTGATTTGGCGGCGGCAAAACAATCGGGGCTTGGCACTGCTTTTATTGCGCGCCCTGATGAGTGTGGGCCGGGTCTTGGCGAGTCAAAAGCGACAACTTCTGTCGATTTTGAAGCTCTGGACCTGAATCACCTTGCAGATATATTGGAATGCTGAGCAAGTGCTGTTATATTGCACTGCAACATAACTGAAAAGACAGGCCTGACATGCTTTACCAACTTTATGAAGCCCAACGGTCACTGATGGAACCCTTTGCAGACTTCGCATTGGCTTCTTCCAAAATGCTGGGTAATCCAGTTTCTCCATTAGCTCAAAACCCTATGGTTCAGCGCTTGTCGGCCTCGTATGACCTGATGTACAGGCTCGGCAAGGATTACGTCAAACCTGAGTTTGGCATACCCTCTGTAGACATCCATGGATCTGAAGTCGCTGTCCGTGAGGTCATTGAAGTCGACAAGCCTTTTTGTGATTTGCTGCATTTCAAAACCTTTTGCGACAACGCAGCAACCCTTAAAACCTTAGAAGCATTGCCAGCGGTGCTGATTGTGGCGCCACTGTCAGGCCATTACGCTACTTTGCTACGCGACACAGTGAAAACCATGTTGCAAGGACACAAGGTTTACATCACCGATTGGAAAAATGCCAGACTGGTCCCTTTGTCAGATGGAGAATTTCATCTCGACGACTATGTCAACTACATACAAGAATTTATTCGGCATGTACAAGCTACACACGGTCATTGCCATGTCATGAGTGTTTGCCAGCCCACTGTGCCGGTATTGGCTGCGGTGTCTTTGATGGCCAGTCGTGGAGAACATTTGCCTTTGAGCATGACCATGATGGGCGGTCCTATCGACGCGACCAAGTCCCCTACCGCAGTCAATAACTTGGCAATGAACAAAAGTTTCAGTTGGTTTGAAAATAATGTGATTTACCGAGTGCCAACCAATTTTCCTGGCGCAGGTCGCCGTGTCTACCCTGGTTTTTTGCAACATACAGGTTTTGTCGCCATGAACCCGGATAGGCACCTTAAAAGCCATTACGACTACTTCAAAGATCTGATCAAAGGTGACAACTCAAGTGCAGATTCACACCGTCAGTTCTACGATGAATACAACGCGGTGTTGGACATGGACGCGGACTACTACCTTGAAACCATTGCCACAGTTTTTCAAGACTTCAAATTGGTCAAAGGAACCTGGGATGTGGTTTCCGAGAGCGGAGACATTGAAAGAGTTCGTCCTCAAGACATCAGCAATTGCGGACTCCTGACGGTAGAAGGCGAGCTTGATGATATTTCAGGCTCTGGTCAAACCAAAGCAGCCCTAAAACTCTGCTCGGGTATTTCCACTTCAACTAAATCGCACTATGAAGTCAAAGGTGCGGGGCATTACGGCATTTTCAGCGGAAGACGCTGGAGAGACATGGTCTACCCACAGGTGCACGCATTTATTTTGGCGCACCATACCAGGGCCAAAACAAGCAAACCTAAGCGTCGGGTATCCGCCTCGGCACGGTGAGTCTAAGCCTGCGCATCTTGTCTGTATTGCCGCAAACGCAATGTACGCGTTGCGGCTATCCAGATTGCGAGGCTTATGCCAATGCCATTGAAAGCCAAGAAGCGGGCATCAACCAATGCCCCCCAGGCGGCGAAGAGGGCATACATCGTCTAAGCGTCCTCACAGGACTACCCGCATTGCCCTTGAACCCTGAGAATGGCTCTGAAGGGCCTAGACACATCGCTTGGATAGATGAGCAATGGTGCATCGGTTGCACGTTGTGCATCACCGCCTGCCCCACAGATGCGATCTTGGGTGCCAGCAAGCAAATGCACACTGTTATTGAGGATGCATGTACAGGTTGCGAGCTTTGTCTGCCTGTCTGTCCCGTTGATTGCATCCATCTTGAAAATGTGACGCTTGGAAACAGCGGTTGGAATGCATGGACACAAGAGCAAGCGAACCAAGCCAAAAAACGCTATGAGCTAAAGAAGCTACGTCTGTCCAAAGAACAAGGCGAAACCCATCAGGATAAAGACATCGCTGGGCTCAAGCAGTCAGCAGTTCAAGCAGCGCTTGAAAGAGCCAAAACGCAGAAATGAAGTTGACGTCTTAAAGTGCCTGCTCGGCCAATGCGCTGAACGCCTTGATCACCTCAGTGGGGGCTTGCACCAACTCTATCAAGACACCTTCACCACTCAAGGGAAACTCATCATTTCCTTTGGGATGCACAAAGCAAATATCAAAACCAGCCGCACCCTTGCGGATACCCCCCGGTGCAAATCGCAAACCTTGCGATGTCAGCCAATTGACGGCTGCAGGCAAATCGTCAATCCACAAACCTACATGGTTCAAAGGGGTGGTATGAACCGCAGGTTTTTTATCGATATCCAAGGGTTGCATCAAATCAACTTCAACCTTCAAAGGGCCTTGACCTATGTAGCAGATATCTTCATCGACATTTTCCCGCTCGGATTGAAAATGGCCCGACACACTAAGACCAAAGAGATCAACCCATAAATGCCGCAGGGTGGACTTATCGGTCGCACCTATTGCAATTTGTTGCAAACCTAAAACTTTAAAAGGACGGATCACACAAACTCCACAATCACTTGGTCTACGCTCAAAGAGTCGCCCTTGGTGGCTTGGACTGATTTAACAACCCCGTCTTGGGCGGCAAATAAAACATTCTCCATCTTCATCGCCTCAATGACGGCGACCCGTTCACCCGCTTGAACCTTTTGACCTTGGTTAACGCAAACTTCAACCAAAAGTCCTGGCATGGGTGACAACACAAATCGCGACATATCTGCTGGCGGTTTGTAGGGCATCAGTCTGTAAAGGTCAGCCATTGGCGGCGATATGACCAAGGCTTCAACACGCAGGCCATGGTGTTGGATTTG
>CANNNH010000267.1 GCA_947505915.1 Comamonadaceae bacterium | reverse complement strand
ACCGGCGGCAATATCACCGCCATCACCGACCAACTCACCCGCGAGGGCTTGGTGGAGCGGCTCGATGTGGTGGAGGACCGGCGCGCATGGCGCATTCGCCTCACCCTCAAGGGCAGAAACACGTTTCGAGACATGGCCCAGCAGCATGAAGCCTGGATCGTGTCGGCCTTTGACAGCTTGAGTGAAAAAGAAATTCAAACCCTTTATAAATTGCTTGGACGCGTCAAGCAACACACCCACACCCCACCAGAAACGGAGACACCGTGAACCATTACATGACCCCCCCCAACCCCATGCATGCGCAATACAGCGCACATGCTGGGCAAGCCGCCACCCATTTCCATTGGGCCTGCCACGATGGCGTGGCCACCGTCACCTTGAACCGCCCCGAGCGCAAGAACCCCCTCACTTTTGACTCTTACGCCGAATTGCGTGACCGCTTCAACGCCTTGCGCTACGCCACCGATGTGCGCGCGGTGGTGGTGCAAGGTGCAGGCGGCAACTTTTGCTCGGGCGGTGATGTGCACGAAATCATTGGCCCGTTGACCAAGATGACCATGCCCGAGCTGATGAACTTCACCCGCATGACCGGTGACTTGGTCAAAGCCATGCGGGCCTGCCCACAACCCATCGTCGCCGCCATTGATGGCGTGTGCGCTGGGGCGGGCGCGATGATCGCGCTGGCCAGCGACCTGCGCATGGGCACTGAAGCGGCCCGGGTGGCCTACCTGTTCACCCGCGTGGGTTTGGCCGGGGCCGACATGGGGGCTTGCGCACTGCTGCCCCGCGTGATCGGGCAAGGCCGGGCCAGCGAGTTGCTTTACACCGGGCGCGCCATGACCGGCCAAGAGGGCTTGGCTTGGGGCTTTTTCAACAGCTTGCACACCAGCGTTGAAGTGGGTGCAGCGGCCCAAAAAATGGCGGCACAAATCGCCCAAGGGCCGAGCTTTGCGCACGGCATGACCAAGACCATGCTGCACCAAGAGTGGGCCATGACGCTGGAACAAGCCATCGAGGCAGAAGCCCAAGCCCAAGCCATTTGCATGCAAACCCAGGACTTCACCCGCGCCTACAAAGCCTTTGCGGCCAAAGAAAAACCTGTTTTCAAAGGGGACTGAGATGCGCGCACCCCAATGGCAATTGCCTTTCTTTGGGCCTGAGCACCAGGCGCTGGCGCAGGGCTTGCACGCTTGGTGCCCAAGCCAAGCGGTGGACGAACACGATGACCGCCAAGCCTGTCGCGAATGGGTGCAACGCTTGGGCCAAGGCGGTTGGTTGCGCTACTGTGTGCCCGCTGCGCAGGGCGGTGCCTTGCCCCAACTGGATTCGCGCGCCCTGGTGATCCTGCGCGAGACCTTGGCCTGGCATTCCCCCTTGGCCGATTTCGCTTTTGCCATGCAAGGCCTGGGCAGCGGTGCCATCACGCTGGCGGGCACGCCCGCACAACAAGCCCAATACCTGCCCGCTGTGGCACAAGGGCACAAGATCGCTGCCTTTGCATTGAGCGAACCCGATGCGGGCTCCGACGTGGCGGGCATGCAGACCAGCGCCCAAGCCAGCGCGACAGGTCATGTGCTGAACGGCCAAAAAACCTGGATCAGCAACGGCGGCATCGCCGACTTTTATGTGGTGTTTGCCAAAACCGACCCAAAAGCCGGTGCGCGCGGCATCACGGCCTTCATCGTGGATGCGGACAACCCGGGCTTGGACAGCACGGCCCACCTGCATGTGATGTCGCCACACCCCTTGGCGACCCTCACCTTCTCCGACTGCCATGTCAGCGCGCAAGCCCAATTGGGCGACACGCATGGTGGTTTCAAATTGGCCATGCGCACCTTGGATATTTTTCGCGCATCGGTGGCGGCTGCGGCCCTGGGCATGGCGCGCCGGGCCCTGCACGAAGCCACCCAATATGCGCAGAACCGGCGCATGTTTGGGCAAACCCTGGCCGACTTTCAACTGACCCAAGCGCGCTTGGGCGAAATGGCGGCCTTGGTGGACGCGGCCGCCCTGCTCACTTACCGCGCCGCTTGGATGCGCGACACCCAAGGCAGCAGCGGTGAACAGGCCGCCGCCTACACCCAAGCCGCCGCCATGGCCAAGTACACCGCCACCGAAAACGCCCAGAAGGTGATCGACATGGCGCTGCAAATGCACGGCGGGCGCGGCGTCGAAGTGGGCGTCAAAGTGGAGGCCTTGTACCGCGACATCCGCGCCTTGCGCATTTACGAAGGGGCCAGCGAGGTGCAATTGCTCATCATGGGCAAATCTGTGCTCAAGGGGGTGGCCACATGAGCGCACACATTGACCGGTTCGTCATGGATCGCTTGCCCCCGGCAGATCGACAAGCCCAGATGCTGCGCGACTTGCCCGAACTGCACTTCCCCGATCAACTCAATTTGGTCCAAGAGCTCCTCGACCGGGCCGATGAAAAAGGCTGGGGCGATCGCCCTTTGCTGCGCTCACCGCGCATCACCTTGAGCTACCGCGATGCCCGCGAGCGCGTCGACCGCATTGCCCAGGTGCTGGTGCACGACCTGGGTTTGGTGCCCGGTAACCGCGTGTTGCTGCGCGGCGGCAACTCGATCGGCTTGGCTTTGGCCTGGATGGGTGTGGTCAAGGCAGGTATGGTGGCTGTGGCCACCATGCCCTTGTTGCGCGCCAAGGAGTTGGGCGAGATCATTGCCAAAGCCCAACCCAGCGTGGCCTTGTGCGACGCGACTTTGCTCAACGAGTTGGAATTGGCCCAGCAACAGCAGGCTGTGCTCACCACCATCGTGCCTTTTAATCTGATGGACGCACCTGGTTCTTTGGCCGTGCGTGCAGCGGCCCATGATGGCGACTTCAGCGCATGCCCCACCCACGCCGATGACATCGCCATGCTGGCCTTCACCTCGGGCACCACCGGCACCCCCAAAGCCGCAGCCCACAGCCACCGCGATATCTTGAGCGCTTGCGAAGCTTGGCCACGCCATGTGTTGCGGGCCACACCCGATGATGTGGTGATGGGTTCACCCCCTTTGGCATTCACCTTTGGTTTGGGCGGTTTGCTGGTGTTTCCGATGTGGGCCGGTTGTTCGGTGTACTTCCACGACCAGCCCTACACGCCTGCGACCATGGTCGATGTGATGGCCCAAGTCGGTTGCACTATTTGCTACACCGCACCCACGTTTTATCGGCAAATGGCCGCGCACATCCAACCGGGCAAGGTGCCCAGCCTGCGCTTGAGTGTCAGCGCTGGCGAGGGCTTGCCCGACGCCACACGCCAGTTGTGGAAACAAGCCAGTGGCCTGGAAATGCTGGACGGCATTGGTGCCACCGAGATGTTTCACATCTTCATCTCCTCGGCTGGCGATGAGGTGCGACGCGGCGCCATCGGCAAAGTTGTGCCCGGCTATCTAGCCAAGGTGGTTGACGAACACGGCCATGAGTTGCCGCGCAACCAGGTGGGCCGCTTGGCGGTGATTGGCCCCACCGGTTGCCGTTACTTGGATGATGAGCGCCAACAACGCTATGTGCAGTCGGGCTGGAACTACCCAGGCGACGCCTTTTTGCAAGACGACGATGGCTATTTCCATTACCAAGCGCGCGATGACGAAATGATCATCACTGCGGGTTACAACGTGGGCGGCCCCGAGGTCGAAGATGCGCTGCTCAAGCACCCGGCCGTGGCTGAGTGCGGCGTT
>CANNNH010000266.1 GCA_947505915.1 Comamonadaceae bacterium | reverse complement strand
GGGGGTGGGTATGGGCCTCTTGCTGGCAGCGGTTTTGATGCATTGGTTTGGCGGAGACCTGGGCGGTAATTACTTTGCCAAAAGTCAACCGCCGATGGTGATGGATTGGATGGCCATGGCTCTTTTGGCGCTTTCTGCAACGCTGATGGGCCTGGGTTCGGCTTGGTTGCCTTTGTTGCAAATCAATTGGCGTCAACCCATGGCGGTGTTGCGGGCGGGCCAAGCTGAAACCCTGGTGTTCACACCACCAACGTTGAAATGGAGCTTGTTCGCCGCATGCTTTTCAATGGGCTTGCTTTTGATGCCCTCTTTAGACGAATTACCGTGGGCTGCGTACGGTTCTATCGCCGCTTTGCTTTGTGCGGGACTTCTGGCCATGCCTTGGGTCTTATCCCACCTTTGGGGTGGACTATCGAGCGCGCTCATGCATTTGCGTGTGCCGGCTGTTTTCCGATTGGCTGTTTGGCGGCTGGCGCAAGCACCGTCAGCGGCTACGCCTTTGATGACCGGAACGGTTGCAGCGTTTTCGCTGACTGTGGCGATGATGGTCATGGTCAGCAGCTTTCGCACTTCGGTTTCTGATTGGTTGAATATGGTGCTTCCTGCTGACCTCTACACCATGAGCCAAACCATGTTGGATCAGCCCGGAGTTGACGCCAAGATGCAAGACGCGATCGCCGCAGTGCCTGAGGTCAAGAGGGTTGAAGCCAGCCGGCAAAGAAGCCTGCGCTTGGCCTATGACCGCCCTGAGGTGGTCTTGATTGCCAAGCCTTTGAATTTGCAGGATCCCATGCAGTCGCTTGCTTTGGTGGGGCAAGCAAAGTTGCCGCCGCCAGATGGTCAAAGCCGGTTGGTGGTGTTTGGCTCAGAGGCGATGGCAGATTTGTATGGCTGGCGCGCAGGACAAGAGGCGTCATTGCCATTGACCGCTCAGGGACAACAAAGGGTCTGGGTGGGTGGTCTGTTCAGAGATTACGGTCGACAGCATGGCACGGTGGTGATGTCAGCGCACGATTACGAGCGACTGACGGGTGACCGCTCACGTTCCAGTGTTTCGGTGTGGTTGGTCAATGGTGCAGACCCTGCCAAAGTTGTGGCCCAGCTTCAAACCCTAGGGCCTGAAGCAACGCAACTTAAATGGATCAGTGCCAGCGACATCAGACAGCTATCACTCAAAATTTTTGACCGAAGTTTTGCGATGACTTACGCGCTTGAAGCGGCCGCCTTGTTTGTCGCAATTTTTTCGGTTGCTGCTGGCGTCACCGGCCAGCTGATTTTGCGCCGCCGCGAATTTGGTGTGCTTGCGCATTTGGGCATGTCGGATTCAGGCCGTTGGCGCTTGGTGTCTTTGGAGGTGGGTTTGTTGTTGGTGCTGACTATCGCATGGGCCAGTCTATTGGGGGGTTTGATCAGCCAGATTTTGATTCACAAAGTCAATCCAGAGTCTTTTCACTGGACCATGAACACCCATTTTGCATGGGGACAGTGGGTGCTCATCAGTGGCTTGTTGTTGGCGATTGGTGTACTGGCTGCGCGGTGGGCAGCACGTCAAGGACTCGACCCCAAACGCTTGGCTGAAAGCCTGCGTGCAGATTGGTGAATGCGATGATGCCGCGCCGCCATGCCATCAAAACGGCCGCCTTGTGGTTGGCAGGCTTTTCGCCTTGGCCGTCCGGCCTGGCGACCACTGGGCAGATGTTCTATCCCCAAGTCAAACCTCGACGCTTGGTATTTCCAAGGGACTACGGCGCGCATCCTGAATACCGCACCGAATGGTGGTATGTGACGGGGTGGCTGGGGCAAGGGCCTTCAGCCATCGGGTTTCAGCTGACTTTTTTTCGCAGTCGTACCCAACATGCGATCGAAAACCCCAGCCGCCTGGCACCCCAGCAGTTACTTTTTGCGCATGCTGCATTAGCTGTTGCAAAGCAGGATGTTTTCTTGCATGCCAATCGTGCTGGGCGGCTGAGTGGGACAACTTTGCGTGCTGAAACGCAAGACACGAACTTGCAGTTTGAAGATTGGCATTTGCGCCGTGTGCAACGCGGGGCTGCTGAATTCTACGAGGGGCGTTTTGTTGGGGATGGCTTTGGAATGACATTTGAAGCCAGTACTCAGCAACCCGTTATTTTGCGTGGGAAAGAGGGTTTGTCGCAAAAAGGTCCCCATGCTGAGCAAGCGAGCTTTTACTACAGCCGCGCGCCTTTGCGAGTGAATGCCAGTGTCCAGTTGGGCAAGCAAACGCAATTGCTTGAGGGAAAAGCGTGGCTGGACCACGAATGGTCAAGTCAATTGCTAATGCCAGGGGCCGTCGGTTGGGACTGGTTAGGCATCAACTTGCTGGACGGTGGCACGTTGATGGCTTTTCAAATTCGCAACGCCAAATCAGAACCGCTTCACGTGCATGTCGATGCGCGTGATCGCCAGTTTCTCCCCGTCAAAGGCTGGAGTGATTTGAAGTGGCAGCCGCGGGGAAGCTGGCGCTCGAAGTCATTGATTGAATACCCCATACCCATGGGCTTGGTGGTCGGCAACCAAAGTTTTCATCTTGTGCCGCTGATGCTGGCGCAAGAGGTAGACGCGCGCTCCAGCACTGGCGGCTTTTATTGGGAGGGGGCGGTCAGTCTGATGCAAGAGGAACGCTTGCTCGGCCATGGATATTTAGAGCTGACTGGCTACGGTGCGCCTTTGCGCATTTGAGGTCATCTGGTCGTTTCTTCAAAGGCTGGCTTTATTCATAAATGCCTTTGTCATTCAAGGGCCATCATTAGTGTGTAAATTAGCTAGGCATTACATATTTAATGCTTTTAAATTTTGATTGGAAATACTTTGAAAAAGACTTTACTCGCAAGCATTTTTGCCTTGTGCTTTAGCGCAACTGTTCAAGCAAAAGACATCGTTGATACCGCTGTGGGTGCTGGAACATTTAAAACTTTGGCAACGGCCCTCACCGCAGCAGGATTGATTGACACCCTCAAAGGCAAGGGACCGTTCACGGTCTTTGCGCCCACAGACGCTGCCTTTGCAAAAATTCCCAAAGCCGATCTGGATGCATTGCTCAAGGACAAAGCAAAGCTGACGGCTGTCCTCACCTACCATGTTGTCCTCGGTAAAGTGATGGCTGCAGACGTTAAAGCCGGCAATGTCAAAACCGTGCAAGGCTCTGAAATCACAATCACCACCATGGGCGGCGTCATGGTCGACAAAGCAAAAGTCACCGCCACGGATATCGTGGCTGACAATGGCGTGATCCATGTCATTGACAGCGTGATCATGCCCAAGTAAAACTTCTGGCCCTGAGATCGCGGGCTTTCAAAGAATACAAACTTCTTTTGGGGTACCGCGGCCAACCAGAAATTAACGTGCGAGGAATGCAAGTTTGAAGCTTGCATTTCTCGTTTTTTTTTCAGCGAGACCAAGCTTTTCAAACAAATGAAGTGTTGCAATTCATGTTTCACGAATGTTCGAGATATCTGGACGCTATTGGGTGATGTCAAACATGGATGAACAATCGCCGCTATTTTCTCAAGGGGATTACAAGGCCCTGGTCATTGGTTCTAGTGGTGCTATTGGTGGCGCTTTTGTTGCTGCCTTCCATGCGGACGCCATCTGTACCCACGTGGAAGTGGTGTCTCGCCAATCTGGCAGTGGCTTTGATCTTTTAAATGCTGAATCGATCAGTGCACAAG
>CANNNH010000265.1 GCA_947505915.1 Comamonadaceae bacterium | reverse complement strand
GATTGCAGTGCGTCACCGGCCAGCAAGGCCTGCGCTTGTCCAAACTTCACATGCACTGTAGGTTTGCCACGGCGCAGCACATCGTTGTCCATGCAAGGCATGTCGTCATGCACCAAACTGTAAGCATGGATCAACTCCACCGCGCAGGCGGCACGCATGGCCGCGTCTTCCATCCAAGCCACTTGCTGGCCAGCAGCACTGGCTTCCATGCTGGCCAAAACCAAAAGTGGGCGCAAACGTTTTCCGCCGTCCAGCACCGCATAGCGCATCGCGTCACCTAAGCCGGCAGGTGCGTAGGCGGGCACCCCATCTTCTAAAGCCATTTCTATGGCTGCTAAATGGGTCTGGCTCCATTGGTTGAAATTAAAGGCTTTCATTCGCTGCCACTCCATTGTTTCAGGGTACCTGCTTCCAAAACTTTGATTTGTTCTTCCACCGCTTGCAGCTGCGCACGGCAATGGCTCAACAAAAAAGCACCACGCTGGTAGGTTTGCAGCAATTGCGCCAAAGGCAATTGCCCCGACTCCATGTGGGCCACCAAGCCTTCGAGTTCCTTCAAACCTGCTTCATAGCTTTCGGGAAGCGCTTGCACAGAAGCATCAGGCGATGAAGAGGGTTTGGTTTTGGTCATGCCACACTGTATTTAATGAGATTAAAACCATTGTAGGCGGGCGATTTAATCTTGAAAAATTGTAAATATTGCTAAAAGTCGAGGCTACAATCCGCTTCCGCCTGGGGTACCCCCAGTTTTTCAGTCATTCTCCCTGTGGGGAGTCTTTAGGTCAGGTCGCCCATGTCTGATTTAAGTCTTCAACTGCAGCAGGCCTCTGGCCAACTTCCAGTTTCGAGCTATTTCGATGATGCGCTGTACCAGCGTGAAATTGAGCAACTTTTCAAGCGTGGTCCGCGTTATGTCGGCCATTCGCTTTCCGTGCCCGAGGTGGGCGATTTTCATGCGCTTGCCCATGAAAACGAGGGGCGTGCCTTGGTGCACACCCCACAAGGTATACAGCTGATCTCTAATGTTTGCCGCCACCGTCAAGCCGTGATGCTTAAAGGAAGAGGCAACCTGAACGACCCTGAACGCAGCATGGGCGGCAACGTGGTTTGCCCTTTGCATCGCTGGACCTATTCGGGTCACGGGCAGTTACTGGGCGCACCACATTTTCAGCAAGACCCTTGCCTGAACCTGCAAAACTACCCGCTACAAGAATGGAATGGTTTACTCTTCGAAGCCAATGGCCGCGATGTGCTGGCCGACTTGGCTGGCATGGGACCTCGCAACCAACTCGACTTCACTGGCTATGCACTTGACCATGTCGAAATGCATGTCTGCAACTACAACTGGAAAACCTTCATTGAGGTCTACCTCGAGGATTACCACGTTGGCCCCTTTCACCCAGGGCTTGGTAACTTCGTCACCTGCGAAGATTTGCAATGGGAACTGAAAGACGAGTACTCTGTGCAGACTGTCGGGGTGGCCAACCGCTTAGGTAAAGCCGGCAGCCCCATTTACGAGCGCTGGCACAACGCCTTGTTGCACTACAACCAAGGCTCTGTACCCCAACATGGCGCGATATGGCTGACCTATTACCCCCACATCATGGTGGAGTGGTACCCCCATGTGCTCACCGTATCCACGTTGCACCCCATGGGTCCGAGCAAAACCATGAACGTGGTGGAGTTCTTCTACCCCGAGGAAATCGTCGCTTTCGAGCGCGGCTTTGTAGAAGCGCAACGAGCAGCCTACATGGAAACCTGTGTGGAAGACGATGAAATCGCCGAGCGCATGGACCAGGGCCGCTTGGCGCTGATGCAACGCGGCGAGAACCAAGTGGGACCCTACCAAAGCCCCATGGAAGACGGTATGCAACATTTCCACGAGTGGTACCGCCGCAGAATGGATACCTCTCGCTAAATGCAAGCGCTTTGGATGCTGCTGGCCTCCGCATTTCTGGCCAGCATGGGGGTTTGCGTCAAATTCGCCTCCGCTTATTTCCACGCCTCTGAACTGGTGTTTTACCGAGGCATCATCAGCCTTTTGATGATGGGTTTGTACGCCCGTTTTGCCGGCACATCACTTCACACACCCGTCCCATTGATGCATTTTTGGCGCAATGTGGTGGGGGTGTTTTCGCTGGGCGCATGGTTTTATGCCCTAGGCAAATTGCCCTTGGCCACCGCCATGACGCTCAACTACATGAGCAGTGTGTGGATTGCCGCTTTTTTGGTGGGCGGCACCTTGATGGGCACCCTGACCGGCACAAGCGTGGACATGCGCCGCCAAGGCCCGCTAGTGCTGGCGGTGCTCAGTGGTTTTGTGGGTGTGGTGATGATGCTGCGCCCCACCATCGAGCAAGACCAAATGTTTGCCGGCTTGGTGGGCTTGATGTCAGGCTTTGTGTCCGCGTTTGCCTATATGCATGTGATGGCACTGGGGCGGGCAGGCGAACCCGTGGTTCGGGTGGTGTTTTATTTCGCGCTGGGCACCAGTTTGGCCGGTGGCGCAGGTATGTTGATTTACGGCGTGTCGCCTTGGAACTGGGACCATGCGGTGTGGCTTTTGCCCATCGGGGTGTTGGCCTCGCTGGGGCAAATGTGTCTCACCCGCGCCTACTCGCGGGGTGCAACCTTGGTGGTCGCCAATTTGCAATACGCTGGCATTGTGTTTGCTGCCCTGTACGGGGTATTTTTGTTTGAGGAACAATTGCCCACCATCGGTTGGTTGGGCATGTGGCTCATCATTGCCAGTGGTATCGCCTCCACCGTGCTGCGCACCCGCGCGGTTCCCGACTCACCCGCAGAGGATCACTGAACCATGTACACCACCCTGATTTCTGTTGAAGCGTTGAAGTCCATTTCGGCCGTCGTCATCGATTGCAGCGCCGACTTGGCCAAACCCGAAGCAGGTCGACAGCAGTTTGAAGAGCAACACATTGCTGGCGCTTTGTTTGCCGACATCAACGCCGATTTAGCCACGCATGACAAAGCCTTGGCGGTCAACGGCGGTAGACATCCCCTGCCCTCACGCGAACACTTCGCGCGGTGGCTAGGCGCTTGTGGCATCAGCGAACACACCCAAGTGGTGGTCTATGACCGTCAAGCCATGAACTATTGCGGCCGTTTGTGGTGGATGCTCAAGTGGTGCGGCCACGAGGCGGTGGCAGTGCTCGATGGGGGCTTGCAAGCGTGGGTGGCAGCCGGTGGCAATGTGACCAACGGTCCTGCTTTGCCCGTGGCGACAGCGCCATTTCCTTTGCGTGAGCCTTTGCTGGAGTTGAAGTACACGGCTGATGTGTCTGCCAATTTAGGCCGTCCTGCGCAAACCATGGTGGATGCGCGAGCGTCTGCAAGGTACAAAGGGGAAACCGAACCTTTCGACCCAGTAGCGGGCCATATACCTGGCGCTCTGAATCGCCCTTTCAATACCAATGTCAACCCGCAAGGTTTCATGAAAAGCCCAGCTGAATTGAGCGCCGAGTTTAAGGACCTGCTCAACGGTCGCGACGCCAGCAGCGTGGTGCACCACTGCGGCAGCGGCATCAGTGCCATTCCCAACATTCTGGCCATGCAAGTCGCGGGTTTGGGTTCTACTGCTCTTTATGCTGGCAGTTGGAGCGAATGGTGCAACACGCCAGGCCTGCCCTGCGCACAGGGCTAAATGGCATAATGGCCGTGCATCCACTGCACTG
>CANNNH010000264.1 GCA_947505915.1 Comamonadaceae bacterium | reverse complement strand
GTTGCTGGGATTGGGCTTCAAAAGCGATGAACTGGACAACCCGGTCAACAGTTTCTCAGGCGGTTGGCGCATGCGCTTGCAACTCAGCCGCGCCCTGATGTG
The DNA here is from genome assembly GCA_947505915.1 of Comamonadaceae bacterium. The sequence goes on along the minus strand of CANNNH010000264.1, from coordinate 3,600 downwards.
TCCGGCAGATTTGATGCTGCTGGACGAACCCACCAACCACCTGGACTTGGATGCTTTGGTGTGGTTGGAAGATTGGCTCAAGCGGTATGAAGGCACCTTGATGGTGATCAGCCACGACCGTGATTTTTTGGATGCGGTCACCCGGGTGACCTTGCATTTGGACAATGCCCAACTGACCCGCTACGGTGGCAATTACAGCGCCTTTGAAACCTTGCTGGCCCAACAGCAGGCCTTGCAACAGTCGGCCTTTGAAAAACAGCAAGACCGCATTGCCCATCTGCAAAAGTTCATCGACCGCTTCAAAGCCAAAGCCAGCAAAGCCAAACAAGCGCAAAGCCGGGTCAAGGCCTTGGAGCGGATGCAACGGGTGGATGCCGTGCTCGATGCAGCCGACTTTCAGTTTGAATTCAAGCCCCCGGAGAGCCTGCCCAACCCCATGCTGTCCCTGCAAACCGCGGATTTGGGTTACACCACAGATCAGGGAGCGACGACCATCTTGCAGGCGGTGGGCATTTCGGTATTGGCGGGTCAACGCATCGGCATTTTGGGGGCCAATGGTCAGGGCAAATCCACCTTGGTGAAAACCATTGCGGGCGATTTGAATCTGATCTCGGGCGAAATGGTCGAGGGCAAGGGCTTGCGCATTGGGTATTTTGCCCAGCAAGAGTTGGACGTTTTGAAGCCCGACGACTCCCCTTTGCAGCACATGATCGATTTGGCGCGCAAAGTTTCCCCCCATGCGCGCGAGCAAGAGTTGCGCAATTTCTTGGGCAATTTCCGTTTTGTCAACACCATGGTGGGGCAAGCCGTGGGCACCTTGAGTGGCGGAGAAAAAGCCCGCTTGGTGCTGGCCATGCTGGTCTGGCAGCGGCCCAATCTGCTGTTGTTGGATGAGCCCACCAACCATTTGGATTTGGTCACGCGAGAGTCTCTGGGCATGGCGATCAATGGCTTTGACGGCACAGTTTTATTGGTCAGCCATGACCGCGCTTTGTTGCGCGCTGTGTGCGATGAATTTTGGGTGGTCAGCCAAGGTCGCGTGCAATCCTTTGCTGGCGACTTGGATGATTACCAACGCATGGTGGCCGACAACACCAGCCAAGCAACGGGGTCAACCAAGCTGTCCAAAAAGCCCAGCGCTGTGGAGCCCGCGCAGTCGGGTGGGCGACAAGGCCGCCAACGCCAAGCGCAAATGCGCCAAGACAAGGCCGATCGCCTCAAGCCGCTGAAGAAAGAATTGCAGCAGCTGGAGACATCCATGCAAAACCATCAAGCAGAATGGGCGCTGTTAGAGGCCAAAATGCTGTCAAATCAGACAGGCGCCGAGATGGCTGAGTTGGGGCGGCAAATGAAAAGCAAGCAGCAGCAAATGGCCCAAGCCGAGGAGCGCTGGTTGGCCTTGAGCGAGGAGCTCGATGCCATGGGCCAGCAGTCAACTGCTTAGCGGGTGACCAGCTTCAACTGCCTACGCAAATGGCTGGTCCTTGCAGGGGTTTGTTGCAGGTGCAAACCAAAACATAGCTTTTGATTTTGTCTTTTTCTGCGGGTGACACGCTGGCTTTGCGCAGGCCATCGGTGGGCAAATACAACTTGGGCCGCAGCTCTTTGGTGCTGGTCTTGTCGTTCTTGTCGACCAATTGAACAGCCGGACAAAAAATGGCACCAGGCAAGGGATTGCGCACCTCAAACACCATGGTTTGCCCGTCGCCAAGGGACCATCCCGCATTGATCTTCAACTGCTTGTATTCGGCAGAGGTCAGCATGACCGATTCCACGGGTGTTGTGGGTTCAAAAAACCACCCCATGGCCAAAGCTTGGCATGTCAGGCTGATCGCGCAAACACCGCTGATCCATCGAAACCAAAGACTGCTGGGCATGTGGCATCACCTGAAACAAAAAACGGGTGACAGATCAACTGTCACCCGCCAATGTTGGTAGGACGTACAAGATTCGAACTTGTGACCAACGGATTAAAAGTCCGCTGCTCTACCAACTGAGCTAACGTCCCAAATGCTCGCCAAACGAATCCGGCGAAGCCGCAAATTATAGCGAATTTTTTGTCGACTTGTGGTTTGTGAAATTGGCCAATTCATTGATCACCCAGCCAGCAGCACATTGACCAAACGTGGCGGTCACGCTGACCACAGAACCCAAACCGTGGCAGTTCAATCCACCGTCCTCCAAGGGCTCACAGGATGCCGGCGGAGGCGTGACAGGCTCTTTGCTGAAGACACACGTGATGCCCATTTTTTGACCCCGGGGTGCGGCAAATTGATGGCGCAATTTTTGTCGCAAGCGCGCCAGCAAAGGGTCATGGGTGACTTGCCCCAAGTCAGCAATGTCCACCCATTGGGGCAAACGCTTTCCACCGGCCGCGCCGACGCTGATAAAACAAGTTGTCGATTTGAGGGCCCAGGCTGCCATGGCCAGTTTGGCGCTGCTTTGGTCACAGGCATCAATGACGGCATCCACAGAATCACCTGCGATATGGGGCCAATTGTCGGGCTCGACAAAGGCATCCACGGCAATGACTTCACAGCTGGGTTGGAAACTTGAAATGCGCTCTTTCATGGCCAGCACTTTGGACTGACCGATGTTGGCATCCGTGGCATGAATTTGTCGGTTGATGTTGGACTCGGAGACATGGTCCATGTCGATCAAGGTCAGCCGCCCCACCCCACTGCGGGCCAAGGCCTCGGCCGACCAAGATCCCACGCCGCCAATGCCCACCACCACCACATGGGCCGTGGCGATGCGTTCAGCAGCCTCTGGGCCATACAAACGCTGTAAAGAAGTCAAGCGCCTGTCAACCGTGGCAGAGGCGCTCAGAGTGACCTCTCCAAGCTCCAGATCTGGTACTTGATGGCCAACCAAGCGCCGATGCCAATGCCAAAGACAGCGGTGATGGCGTTGAGGCTGAGGGTGGATATACCGCTGACACCTTGACCAATGGTGCAACCCATGGCAGTCACGCCACCAACGCCCATCAAAACCGCCCCCACCAAATGATGGGCCAGGTCGGACGTTTGCCCAAACCCTTCCCAGCGGAAACTGCCATTGAGCAAGGATGAAATGGCGGCACCGCAGACCACGCCCAAGGCAGACACCATGCCAAAGCTCAACACTTTGGTCACATCGCTGTAGAACATCAGCCAATCCAAGATGTATGCCATGGGAGCGACAAAACTCATGGCCTCCATGCGCCCCGAATTGGTGGTCAGATACACGGCTTCCAGGGTCTCGGGATGTTCATGCACAAAGCCCAGTTGCCCGCTGACCCACAGCATGGCCGTGGCCACCAAACCCAAACCCACACCGGCGAACACATGCTGGGCTTGCCAGAAATCTTTGTTTGAGAAGGCCCACAGCGCCAAGACGCTGCCCACGGCCAAACCGGTCAAGGGCCAAATATGGGGTAGGTCCAGCCCTGCAGAAACCCAGGTGCCCAGGTGTGCGCCTGCAGGCATGTCGACAAAAACCGTGTCAATGCTGAGATTGCGCCACACGGCGGTCAAGCCCTTCAAGGTGGCAAATGCAGACACCCCCATGAACACAAAGACCACCCACGACTTGAGATTACCGGTGCCCATGCGGATCAAG
>CANNNH010000263.1 GCA_947505915.1 Comamonadaceae bacterium | reverse complement strand
CGAAAAATGCCTCACGAGACGGCGCGCTTTCATAGCCTTGTTGCTGAGCCAGGGTGCGGGACGCTTCACTGCCCCAAATCACCACTTTCATGCCAAAGGCTTTGGCATAACCGGCCACCAATTGGCCAATTTTTCCAAAGCCCCAAATGCCCAGGGTTTTTTGGTGCAGCACCATGCCGACACCAAAATTGACCGGCATGGTGCTGTTTTTCAGGCCCGATTGCTGCCAGGCCCCGTGTTTGAGGTTGCTGATGTACTGAGGCAGACGCCGCATACCGGCCATGATCAAGGCCCAGGTCAGCTCAGCCGGTGCAATGGGCGAGCCAACGCCTTCTGCCACGGCGATGCCTTTGTCGGTGCAGGCGGCCACATCAATGTGCGGTCCCACCTTGCCGGTTTGAGAGATCAATTTGAGCTTGGGCAGCTTTTCAATGATGGCGCGATTGAGGTGGGTCCGCTCGCGAATGAGGACCAAAACTTCAGCATCTTTGAGCCGAACCGCCAACTGTCCCGTGCCTTTGACGGTGTTGGTATAGACCTTGGCCGTGTAAGGTTCGAGCAGCTGTGAGCAGGCCAGTTTGCGCACCGCGTCTTGGTAGTCATCAAGGATCACAATGTTCATGGCCCCATTGTGCCTTTGAATATGCACCATCCACCCAACCCCGCTGGACGCGGGGCCTGCACCTCGTCAGGCGGCCAGCGCCGTGTTGTGGCCGTTGCTTTGAAGGGCTTGTCGCCGGGCTTCAAGTTGGACCAAGCGGTCTAACTCCGCACAGACTTCATCCATCCGTCCGGAAATGACCATGCGGCCAGCCCGGTCGGGAGTGCTCATGTCGTCTGGGACCCGGGCCACGCGCAGTGGTTTGGCCACCCGGTTGGCGGCCAAGGTCAAATGTGGGTGGCGGCGCACGGGTTGTGCATCCGTTTGCGGCCCTTGGGTTTGGGGGGCAGGGTTGAGAGAGTAGAACGGTGACATCATTTTTAAAATGCTCCAAATGGCCAAGCTCATGGGGTGCTCCTTAGAAAAGCATGGTGTTGCGAATCAAACCAACGGCCAAGCCTTCGATTTCAAAAGGCTCACCGGGTTCAACCACAATGGTTTGAAAATCTGGGTTTTCGGGCAGCAGCTCAATGCTGTCGTGGGTGCGGCGAAAGCGCTTGACCGTGACCTCTTCACCCAAGCGGGCCACCACAATTTGGCCATTTTTGGCCTCTTTGCTGATTTGAACTGCCAGCAGGTCGCCATCCATGATGCCCGCGTCGCGCATGGACATGCCCCTGACTTTCAGCAAATAGTCGGGCGTGCGCTGAAACAAACTGTTTTCGACGTAAAAGGTTTGGTCCACATGCTCTTGCGCCAGAATGGGTGAACCGGCGGCCACCCGACCGATCAAGGGCAAAGCCAACTGGGCCAAGCCTTCAAGGGGCAAATTGAATTGTTTGCTTCGGACTTGGTTGATGGATCGCATGGTGGACTCTTTGAGGCGAATGCCCCGGGAGGTGCCGCTGACCAGATCGATCACCCCTTTGCGGGCCAAGGCCTTGAGGTGCTCTTCTGCCGCATTGGCCGACTTGAAACCCAGCTCGTTGGCGATTTCAGCCCGTGTGGGGGGAGACCCCTTGCGTTCGATCGTGAGTTGGATCAAAGACAATATTTGCTGTTGCCGGTCGGTGAGTTTGGGGGCTTCATTCATGTCGGGTCTCCTGCACAAAGGTTGATGGGCGTCCGTTGACTGTTTGAATATCCAGTAACTGTATTTTTAACCAGTTTTTAAGAGATTGCAAGCACCATGGCTGAAAAAAGATCAAAAGTTGTTGTTTTGGGCACAGGCGGGACGATTGCTGGGTGGGCGCCAGACCCCTCGCAAGGGCGCCAATACCAAGCTGGAGAGCTCACGGCATCGGATTTGGTGCTGGGATTAGGCGTTGAACAAGATCACATCGTCACCGAAGAAGTGGCTCGCATCGACAGCAAAAACATGGATTGGCCGGTTTGGCAAAGTCTGGTGGTCCGGGTCCAACACTGGTTGGATCAAGACGACGTGCAAGGCGTGGTGGTGACCCACGGGACCGACACCTTGGAAGAAACGGCGATCTTGCTGCACACCTTGTTCAGCAGACACAAAACCGTGGTCATCACCGGGGCCATGCGGGCCGCCAATGTCCCAGACCCCGACGGGCCAGCCAACTTGCGCCATGCTTTGGCTTTGGCGGGTGCGCCCGGTTCGGCGGGGGTGGTGTGCGTTTTTGCAGGCCAGGTGCATGCGGCGGCCAGTTTGACCAAAGTAGATTGCCAAGCGCTGAATGCGTTTGGTTCTGTCGACCCCGTCGCCTTTGACACCGCCTTGGAAAACTTGGATGCCCTTCAAAAAAGGTTTGCACGACAAGCGACACCCACCGTCGTTTTATCCGCCAAGGCCTTGGCGCAAGTTCACACCTGGCCTTGGGTGGAGTTGGTCTTCAACCATGCCACCCAAGACGGCGCTGTGGTCAAAGCGCTGCTGGAGAGCAAAACACCACCCCAAGGCTGGGTGGTGGCGGGGACGGGAAACGGAACGATGAGCCAGGGCTTAGAGGCCGCCTTAAACCTGGCCCAACAACGCGGTGCTTGGGTTTGGCGCACCTCACGTTGTGCACAGGGCCAAGTACAAGCCCAAGCCGGCGAGTATTTTCAAACCACCCCTGGGCTCAACCCCTACAAAGCACGGGTGGTGCTGGCATTGGCCTTGGTGGCCGAAAAGCTCAACTCGTCAGCGCTGAGAAAGCCCGGGCTTTGATCTCTTCGACCTGTCCCACGCCGCTGATGGCGCTGTAGCGGGGCGCGTGGTCCGCATCGGACTGGGCCCACTGGGAGTAGTAGTCCACCAAAGGGCGGGTTTGCGCGGCATAAACATCCAGGCGTTTGCGCACGGTTTCCTCTTTGTCGTCGTCGCGCTGAATCAGGGCTTCGCCGGTCACATCGTCCGTACCCGCAACTTTGGGCGGATTGAAGTGGATGTGATAGGTGCGCCCACTGGCCACATGCACCCGACGTCCGCTCATGCGGTCGATGATGGCGTCAAAAGGCACATCGATTTCCAGCACGTGGTCGAGATGCACGCCAGCCGACTTCATGGCGTCGGCTTGGGGAATGGTGCGGGGAAAGCCGTCAAACAAAAAACCGTTGGCGCAGTCTGCCTGTGCAATGCGTTCTTTGACCAGCCCAATGATGATGTCGTCACTGACCAAAGCACCCGAGTCCATGACTTTTTTGGCAGCCAAGCCCATGGCGGTACCCGCTTTGACCGCTGCACGCAGCATGTCACCCGTGGAAATTTGGGGAATGCCAAACTTTTCGCAAATGAAAGTGGCTTGGGTGCCTTTGCCCGCACCCGGTGCGCCTAAAAGGATGAGTCTCATGTCTTTCCTCTGATTCTTATGGGTTCCAACGATGGGCGGATGCCCATGAACGACCTGATCTGGTTTTTAGCACGTTACCATGCATGCGGTGCGCGAGCCTTACAAAAGCCCTTCGAAAAGACGCCTGACGCGCTCCAAATCCTCTGGGGTGTCCACACCCGGACCGGGCGTCTCGGGCGAGACATGCACAGCAATTTTGTGGCCGTGCCAGAGCACCCTGAGTTGCTCCAAAGATTCCATGGCCTCCAGCGGCGAATGCGCCAGGTCAGGGAAGGCGCGCAAAAACGACGCACGGTATCCATAAATACCCACAT
>CANNNH010000262.1 GCA_947505915.1 Comamonadaceae bacterium | reverse complement strand
GCAGCGTTTTCAAGCTCAATCGAACTGATCCATTCACCGCCAGACTTGATCACATCCTTTGTGCGGTCACGTATTTGCATCACCCCATCGGCGCTGATGGTGGCAATGTCGCCCGTAGGAAACCAACCATTCACCAGAGCTGTGTTTTCGGCCTTGTGGTAATTGTCAACAATCCATTGGCCGCGTACCATCAGCTCGCCCTGCGCTTGACCATCACGTGGCAGGGTATTGCCCTCTTCATCGACAATTTTGAGCTCAATACCAAACACAGACTTGCCCTGTTTGGCGACCAAATCATGTCGTAAGGTATTTGGCCAAGCCTGCTCTTGACTGTTCATATTGCTGATCGTGGCGACTGCTGTGGTCTCGGTCATGCCCCAACCGTGTCGCACATCCACCTGATACACATCACTGAACTTGGCAATCAATGCTTTGGGCATGGCGGAACCGCCCACACCTGTTCTGCGCATGGTGGTGAAGCGCAGATTGTTTTGCTCCAAGTGCTGAATCAGGCCCATCCAAATCGTTGGCACACCCGCACTTAAGGTGACTTTTTCTGACTCCATCAATTCATACAAACTGGCGCCGTCCAACTTTGGCCCAGGCAATACCAATTTGGCGCCTGCAATCAAACACGCATAGGGAAGGCACCATGCATTGATATGAAACATGGGCACCACGGGTAACACCGTTTCTTGGGAAGAAATATTCAAAATATTGGGCAAACAAGCGGACAAGGCGCTCAGCACAATGGCTCTGTTTGAGTACAAGACCCCTTTCGGGTTTCCAGTCGTGCCAGACGTATAGCAAAGAGCAGCGCCTGTGTTTTCGTCTAAGTCGGGCCAAGTCAATTCACTGCTGTGTGGCGCAATCAGCTCTTCATAACTTTGAACGTCAAGCCCTTCAATATCAGGGGTATGGGCTTTATCGCTCATGCAAACCCAATGCTTCACATGGGGACAAAGCTTGGCAATCACCTTGACCAAAGGGGCAAAAGTGCTGTCAAAAAGAATGGCTTCATCTTCCGCATGGTTGATGATGTAAGACAGTTGATCAGGGTGCAAACGAGGGTTACAGGTATGCATCACCATACCCAGTCCAGACACCGCGTAATAAGCCTCAAGGTGCCTGTAGTTGTTCCAAGCGATGGAGCCGATCACGCTTTTGGGTTTCAAGCCGAGAGAACGCAATGCATTGGCCAGCTGCTTTGAGCGTTGAGCTAAATGTCTAAATGAATAAGTGTGCAAAGGTCCATGTGATTCACGACTGACCACTTGCTGAGTACCAAACTGATCAGCGCCGTGCTCTAGGATGGCAGAGACCAGCAGGGGCCGGCTCATCATTTGCCCAATCAATTGCATATCAATCCTTGTACTTTAAAAACCAACCGAGCATCCTCGCACCAAATGCCCTTCCCCTAGATCAAGGCATTCCCGATATATCTACAGTTTCGTCAATAATACAATAGCATTCAAAGTGAGTAATTAAATAGATTTTGAATCGGTATTTTTCAAAATGCCTGATTTTTGTTAGCTCAGTGAAAGTTCCTCAACATTCACCGTAGTGGGTGTGCGAATCAAATAATCAAATGCACTCAGCGCCGCTTTTGCGCCCTCGCCTGCGGCAATGACAATTTGCTTGTAGGGCACGGTAGTCACATCGCCCGCTGCGAAAACGCCAGCCAAGTTGGTGTGGCATTTGGCATCCACCACAATTTCGCCAAACTTGCTCAACTCAACCGTGCCTTTCAAAAACTCGGTGTTGGGTACCAAGCCAATTTGCACAAACACGCCTTCAAGTGCCACGGTGTGTTCTTCGCTTGTGGCGCGGTCTTTGTAGCGCAGACTGTTCACTTTTTGGCCATCACCCAAAATTTCGGTGGTTTGCGCATTCACCTGAATGGTCACGTTGGCTAAGCTTTGGAGCTTGCTCACCAACACCGCGTCGGCCTTTAAGGCGTCGGCAAACTCGACCAAGGTGACATGGGCCACCACACCCGCCAAATCGATGGCGGCCTCAACGCCCGAGTTGCCCCCACCGATCACGGCGACACGTTTGCCTTTGAACAAAGGGCCATCGCAATGCGGGCAATAAGCCACGCCTTTGTTTTTGTACTGCTCTTCGCCAGGCACATTCACATTGCGCCAACGCGCACCTGTGGACACGATGACGCTGCGCGAACTGAGTACCCCGCCATTGGCCATATGCACCTGCACCAAGCCACCCACCTCTTTGGCCGGCACAATTTTTTCAGCGCGTTGTAAATTCATGATGTCCACTTCATAGTGACGCACCTGCGCCTCCAAAGCCGCTGCAAACTTGGGCCCATCGGTTTCAAGTACCGAGATGTAGTTCTCAATCCCCATGGTGTCATTGGTTTGGCCACCAAAACGCTCGGCGGCCACGCCCACGCGTATGCCTTTGCGAGCAGCGTACACGGCAGCCGCTGCACCGGCAGGCCCGCCACCCACGATCAAGACATCAAACGGCTCTTTCTCGCTGAGCTTGATGGCTTCACGCTCGGCAGCGTTGGTATCGAGCTTGCCCAAAATTTCTTCCAAACTCATGCGCCCCGACCCAAACACTTGGTCGTTCAAATAAACCATGGGCACGGCCATGACCTGACGTGCCTCCACCTCGGCTTGGTTCAAACCGCCGTCGATCACGGTGGTTTGAATCCGCGGGTTGTAAATCGCCATCAGTGTGGCTGCCTGCACCACATCCGGACAGTTGTGGCAAGACAAGGACATATAGACCTCTAAACGCATATCGCGGTCCAAGGCCTTGATTTGCGCCAACACCTCTGGCGCCACTTTGGGCGGATGACCACCCGTCCAAAGCAAAGCCAAAACCAATGAAGTGAACTCATGCCCCAAGGGAATGGCCGCAAAACGCACACCGCGTGTTTCGTTTTCCTTGACCACCACAAATGAAGGCACTCGCTGGTCTGCTCCGTTGTCCTCAAAACTCACTTTGTCCGACAGTTCTGCAATGTCGGTCAAAAGCTCGCGCATTTCTGCACTTTTATCGCTGCCATCCAGGCTTGCCACCAAGCGAATGGGTTGGCGCAAGTTTTGCAAATAAGCTTGCAACTGGGCTTTCATTTGTGTATCGAGCATGGGGTTTCCTTAGGCGCTTAGATCTTGCCGACGAGGTCGAGCGATGGTGTCAATGTCTTGGCGCCTTCGTTCCACTTGGCGGGGCAAACCTGACCAGGGTTGGCCGCGGTGTACTGGGCCGCTTTGAGCTTGCGCAATGTTTCCTTGACATCACGGGCGATTTCGTTGGAATGCACTTCAGCCGTTTTGATGATGCCCTCAGGATTGATCACAAAAGTGCCACGCAAAGCCAAGCCTTCTTCTTCAATATGCACGCCAAAAGCACGTGTCAATTGGTGTGTGGGGTCGCCAATCAAAGGGAACTTGGCCTTGCCAACAGCGGGCGATGTCTCATGCCACACCTTGTGGGCAAAGTGGGTGTCGGTGGTGACGATGTAGATCTCGGCCCCTGCCTTTTGGAATTCGGCATAGTTGTCTGCGGCGTCTTCCACTTCGGTGGGGCAGTTGAAGGTGAAAGCGGCGGGCATGAAAATCAGCACCGACCACTCGCCTTTAAGGGATTCATTGGAGACTTGAACGAACTTGCCGTTGTGGAAGGCCTGCGCTTTGAAGGGTTGGACTTGGGTGTTGATGAGTGACATGGATGATTCCCTTTAAAGGTT
>CANNNH010000261.1 GCA_947505915.1 Comamonadaceae bacterium | reverse complement strand
GCCGGCGTACAAATGATCACGGTGCATGGCCGTTCGCGTGACCAAGGCTATAAGGGCCAAGCAGAGTACGACACCATTGCCCAAGTCAAAAGCGCTGTTTCTGTTCCCGTTGTCGCCAATGGTGACATCGATACACCTCAAAAGGCCCAACAGGTTCTGCAACTCACAGGCGCAGATGCTGTGATGATCGGTCGTGCCGCGCAAGGCCGCCCATGGCTATTTCGTGAGATACACCATTACTTAGCCCATGGCACGCTGTTGGCGCCCCCTTTGGTGGCAGAGGTAAAGCGTTTATTGATGCACCACTTAGAAGATCACTACAGTCTGTACGGAAGCTTTACAGGTGTTCGCACGGCCAGAAAGCATATTGCTTGGTATGTTCACGGTTTGCCCGGTGCCACAGAATTTCGAAAACACTTAAACGCAATAGAGGACTGCCAAAAACAGTCCTTGGCAGTTGCTCAATATTTAGATGCAATAGGGCAACAGGCTGATCGCTTGACCTATGCGGCATCTGTGAATGAGAGGGAGACTACACAATGAGCAAGAAGCAAATAGAAGAAGCGGTTCGCCACAGCTTAGAGGTCTATTTCAAAGATCTACGCGGAGAAGATCCAGATCAACTGCACAATATGATGATTCATGTGATGGAAAAACCTTTGCTTGATGTCGTTATGAAGCATGCCGAGGGCAATCAGTCACGCGCGGCTGTTTGGCTTGGTTTGAATCGAAACACCTTGCGCAAGAAGCTCACTGAACACAAATTATTGTGATCAACTGCTTTGCACTGCAGCAAGTGAAAAAAGGAATTCTATGAAAGCGCTTATTTCCGTCTCTGACAAGACTGGAATTGTGGAGTTCGCCCAAGCTTTGCATTTGCTAGGTATTGAGTTGATTTCCACAGGCGGTACTGCTCAACTCCTCAGTGCGCAAGGCTTGCCAGTTGAAGAGGTAGCCGAATTGACAGGTTTTCCCGAGATGCTGGACGGTCGAGTGAAAACCTTGCACCCTGTGGTTCATGGCGGATTGTTAGCGCGCCGTGATGTGCCTGCGCATATGCAAGCTTTACAAGCCCACGGCATCGAAGCCATTGATTTGTTGGTCGTGAATCTCTATCCTTTTGAGGCTACCGTGGCCGCTTTGGACTGCTCGCTGGATGAGGCCATTGAAAATATCGACATTGGCGGGCCTGCTATGGTGCGCAGTGCCGCTAAAAATTGGAAACATGTGGCAGTCGTGACCGACACCAGCCAATATGCAATGGTGCTCAACGAGTTGCAGCAAAAAAATACCTTGAGTGAATTGACCCGTTTTCAATTGGCAGTGAGTGCTTTCAATCGAATCAGTCAATACGACGGTGCGATCAGCGACTACCTGTCGTCCTTAGATTTATCCACCGAACAAAGAAGCATTTTTCCTGGCCAAGCCAATGGTCGGTTCATCAAGTTACAAGATCTGCGCTACGGGGAAAATCCCCACCAACTTGCTGCTTTTTATAGAGACACGCACCCAGCACCTGGGTCTTTGGTTACAGCGCGTCAGTTGCAAGGCAAAGAGTTGTCCTATAACAATATTGCTGACGCAGATGCCGCATGGGAGTGCGTCAAGAGTTTCGATTCGCCTGCTTGCGTCATTGTCAAACATGCCAACCCTTGTGGCGTTGCATTGGCAGATGATGCATTGTCTGCCTACCGAAAAGCCTATCAAACCGATCCTACTTCTGCGTTTGGCGGCATCATCGCTTTTAACTGTCCTGTCGATATAGCAACGGCTGAAGCCCTAGGTCAACAGTTTGTTGAGGTGCTGATGGCACCTTCGTTCACAGGTGAGGCGCTGCGATTTCTGCAAACCAAAGCCAATGTTCGGGTGTTGCAAATTGCGCTACCCCCAGGCGGTGGTGATGCCTGGTCTCAAGGGCTTAACGCTATCGATGTCAAACGCATTGGTTCAGGCTTGCTCATGCAAACGGCTGACAACCATTTGCTTCGCCTAGAAGACATGCAAGTCGTGACAAAGCTTCAACCCAGTGCGGCCCAAAGGCAAGATTTATTGTTTGCTTGGAGGGTGGCCAAGTTTGTCAAGAGTAACGCCATTGTGTTTGCCGCAAACGCCATGACATTAGGCGTGGGTGCTGGGCAAATGAGTCGACTCGATTCAGCTCGCATGGCTGGCATCAAAGCGGGTCATGCCATGTTGTCGCTTAAAGATTCTGTGGTGGCAAGTGATGCTTTTTTCCCTTTCAGAGACGGCTTGGATGTGGTGGTTGATGAGGGTGCTGTGTGTGTGATTCAACCGGGTGGTTCTGTGCGTGACAGTGAGGTCATTGCTGCCGCAGATGAGCGAGGTGTGTCCATGGTGTTCACTGGCGTTCGTCACTTCCGTCATTGATATAGATCAATTTGTCATACTCTTGACATAAAAAACAGATAAGAACTGTTGTAGGATTACCCAACTTATTAGGGGTATTCCATGCGCGCCATCAAGCAAGCTAAAAAATTGATACTACAAAACCCGAATTCTGCTGTTGGACAAACTTTTTCCAAACTCATTCTTTCCCTAGAGTCCGATATAGAGTTTTCAGTTAAGGCTCTATATAGTTTGGATACAGCTGAATTTGATTTGGCGATCGAGGTTTTGAAAGACTGGCGCATAGACCGGTTTTACATTGGTAAAGCAAAAGCTTTCGATATGGCTACCCATGCACAGGCCATTTCAATAAATAAATAATTTTTAATTAAAGATTAACTGTTCAATTGAATTGCTGGGTCACCAAGTACATCAATATCAAGTAATTACTTCTTCTCCCTTCGATTACTCTGGGGAAGTTTTCATGGTGTCAGGGAGTGAGTTTGTATTTCAGTTGAAAGCTGATTCCTCCGTGTAACTTGCCCTTGACGGTTGGGACGATGGCTGTGTTCAAACCCCAGCTTTCGCTCTCGAATGACACCATGGGTACCAAGGCTGGGAACCAGCCGCCTTGATTGGCTCGCGGATAGCCATCAAAAGTACCCACCACCGCACCCAGTTTGAAGGACTCCCATCGCCACGGCATGACATACATGCCAAGGTAATTGGAGTGTTGGTGATCGCTGTTTTTAAAGCCACCAGCGGTCAACGAATAGGTTTCATTCAAGGCCCATTCAATCCCTAGGCCTGGGTTGGCGTTACGCAAGCCTTTGTCATGATCAAAGTGCAAAGTATAAAACCCAGCGTTAAGCCAAACTGATTTGGGTTGAGTTGGATTGGCAAAAGCCTCTGAAAACTCGCTCCCGGCTTGTGCAATGGTTGACGTTGCCGTGAGGCAAAGCACAACATACGCCAGTTTTAGCAGCAGTTGATTCATAAAGTGGAAAACACTTCGGCTGCCGCCTGCACCGTGGCGGCAATGTCGTCTGCCGAGTGAGCACCACTGACAAAGCCGGCCTCGTACAACGCAGGCGCAATGTAGACCCCTTTGTCAAGCAAGCCGTGAAAGAGTTGGTTGAACTTGGGGCTGTCGCTGGTCATGACCTTGGCATAGTTTTGCGGCAACTCAGGCAGCAAAAAGAAACCAAACATACCGCCTTGGCAATCGGCGCTGAAGGGCACGCCGGCTTTGGCGGCAGCGACTTTCAGGCCATCGACCAAATTTTGGGTGCGGGCTGACAGCGCGTCAAAAAAGCCGGGCTTGGAAATTTCTTTCAAGGTGGCCAAGCCGCAAGCGGTGGCAACGGGGTTGCCG
>CANNNH010000260.1 GCA_947505915.1 Comamonadaceae bacterium | reverse complement strand
CTTCGCCGACAAAATCGTCGTGATCGCCGCCGTCAGCGTCGTCTTGCCATGGTCAACGTGGCCAATCGTGCCCACGTTCACGTGCGGTTTGGTCCGCTCAAACTTGCCTTTTGCCATTCTTCGACTCCGAAAAAAAACTCACAACAAAAATGTAACTGGTGCCCTTGGCGGGAATCGGACCCGCGACCTCTCCCTTACCAAGGGAGTGCTCTACCACTGAGCCACAAGGGCGAAAACTCTTCACCTGCACACCAAAACCGCTTGGAGCGGGAGACGGGAATCGAACCCGTGTCATTAGCTTGGAAGGCTAAGGTTCTACCATTGAACTACTCCCGCATCGAAGACCACAGGCTTTAAACCCCATGGACGTCATCACAGTTGCAGGTCACCCAAGCACTTTGTGGTGGAGGAGGCTGGATTCGAACCAGCGTAGGCGTAAGCCAACAGATTTACAGTCTGCCCCCTTTAGCCACTCGGGCACCCCTCCAGCGAGCCAAAGACTATAGCATATTTCACCCATGAAAATGGATGACTGCCCCAGAAAAAAACCAATTCCTACAAGTAGTTGCGGTTTTTAGCTCTCTAGACGCCAGTCCATTGACAGTCCTTTTGACTGCAACCACAGACTAGCCTTGGAAAAATGTCCGCAACCAATGAAAGGATGGGGACCGCGCAAAGCGGATAAGGGTGAGGGGTGGTTGGCCTGCAAAACCAAGCAAGTGGAGGGTTTGTGGCTTGCGGCTTGGGCAATCAACATGGTCTTGGACTGGGCGTGTGCACCCCACAGCATGAAAACACAGGCTTTGGCAGATTCAGCAATAGCAGAGGTAATTTCGTCAGTGAGCGCCTCCCAACCTTGTTTGGCGTGGCTGGCTGGCAAACCATCCTCCACTGTCAAACAGGTGTTGAGCAACAAAACCCCTTTTGTGGCCCAAGGACTCAGGCTGGCCTCAAAAGGCGGAACTTGGCCAATGTCTCGTTGTAATTCTTTGAAAATATTGCGCAGCGAAGGTGGCGCAGCAACTCCTGAGGGCGCCGAAAAAGCCAAACCCTCGGCCTGACCCATGCCGTGGTAAGGGTCTTGGCCCAATATCACCACTTTGACATCAGACAAAGGGCTTAAGCACAAAGCCCGAAGTGGCTCAGGGGGGTAAATTTGCGCACCCGCTTGCAAGCGTTGCTGCAAAAACGCTAGCAAAGCAAGTCCTTGCTGGCTGAGCCAAAACCTGTTGACCAAGGACTGCCAAGAAGGGTGCACTGGCCAAGCCAGTGGGTCGGCAGATTGCAAAAAATTGTGCTCAGTCACCGAACAAAGCGGCCAAAGCCTCGCCCGGCTCGGGTGCGCGCATAAAGGCCTCACCGACCAAAAACGCATGTATGCCTGCTGCACGCAAACGAGAAACGTCTTCGCGGGTAGCGATGCCACTTTCGGTGACCAGGAATTTATCGACTGGGAAATCGGCCATGAGCGTCAAGGTGGTGTCCAAAGACACCTCAAACGTGCGAAGGTTGCGGTTATTCACGCCGACCAATGAGGTTTTGAGCTTCAAGGCGCGGTCAAGTTCTGCGCGGTCATGCACCTCGACAAGCACGGCCATGTCCAGGCTGCGGGCAGCAGCTTCGAAGTCGGCCATTTGCGCATCATCCAAACAAGCGGCAATCAGCAAAACGCAGTCAGCACCCATGGCTCGCGATTCGTAAATTTGATAGATGTCGACCATGAAGTCCTTGCGCAGCACCGGCAAATCGCAAGAGGCGCGGGCTTGCTTAAGGTTATCGTTGCTGCCTTGGAAATACTGCTGATCGGTCAGCACCGACAAACATGCGGCGCTGACTTTGCCGTCGCCCATGGCATAACTTTGTGCGATATCAGCGGGGATGAAGTCTTCGCGCAGCAGGCCTTTAGACGGGCTGGCTTTTTTAACCTCGGCGATGACGGCGGCCTGACCCGCAACGATTTTGCGACGTAAAGCGCCTTCAAAGTCGCGAGTCAGCACACGGCTTTGCGCATCAGCGCGCACCGCCTCCAAAGACACTGCGCGTTTTCGCAGCGCAACTTCTTCGTGCTTGGTTTGGACGATTTTGTTGAGTATGTCGCTCACAGCTTGGCCTTTTTCTTGGGTTTATGCCGCATGGTGGCGCGCGGTGAATTCATTCAATTGTGCCAACTTGGCTTTGGCCAAACCTTGCGCCAGCGCTTGCTGGGCCAAGGCAATGCCAGCGACCATGGTGGGGGCTACGTTGGCGGCGTACAGCGCCACCCCCGCATTCAACGCAACAATGTCGCGCGGTGGACCGGCTTGGTTCTCCAACACCGCCAACACCATGTCACGCGACTCCTCAGGCGTGTCCACCCGCAAAGCGCGGTGGCTGGCCATGGTCAGACCAAAGTCTTCGGGGTGAATTTCATACTCGGAAATTTCGCCGTTTTTCAACTCGCCCACCAAGGTGGCGGCACCCAAGCTGACCTCGTCCATGCCATCTCGCCCATAGACCACCAAGGCATGCTCAGCGCCCAAACGTTGCAAGGCACGGATTTGGATACCGACCAAGTCGGGATGGAACACGCCCATCAAGATATTGGGCGCAGAAGCTGGGTTGGTGAGCGGCCCCAAGATATTGAAAATAGTTCTAACACCCAACTCTTTTCGCACCGGCGCCACGTTTTTCATGGCGGGGTGGTGGTTGGGCGCAAACATAAAGCCAATACCTACCTCGGCAATACTTTGGGCGATGGCGCTGGGTTGGAGGTTGATGTGGACGCCCAGACTTTCCAGCACGTCAGCGCTGCCGCTTTTGCTGCTGACACTGCGCCCACCGTGCTTGCTGACCCGCGCACCAGCAGCAGCGGCGACAAACATGGCGCAAGTGGAGATGTTGAAGGTATTGGCACCGTCTCCTCCTGTGCCCACAATATCCACCAAGTGGGTTCGGTCGACCACCTCCACCTTGGTGGAAAACTCGCGCATCACCTGCGCAGCGGCAGTGATTTCACCGATGGTTTCCTTCTTTACTCGCAAGCCGGTAAGGATGGCAGCGGTCATGAGGGGTGTGATTTCGCCATTCATGATCATGCGCATCAGGTGCAGCATTTCATCGTGAAAAATCTCTCGGTGTTCGATGGTGCGCTGCAAGGCTTCGGTGGGCGTGATGATGGTCATGGCTGCTGCATTTTCAAAAAGTTGTTCAACAAAGCGTGGCCGTGTTCTGTCAGTATGGACTCGGGGTGAAATTGCACACCTTGAACAGCCAAGCTGCGGTGCCGCACGCCCATGATCTCGCCATCATCGGTCCACGCCGTGACTTCCAATTCAGCAGGGCAACTGCTTCGCTCAATGGAGAGCGAGTGGTAGCGGTTGACGGTGAAGTCTTTGGGCAGATCGGCAAACACGCCCTGCTGGGTGGTGTGGATGACGCTGGTCTTGCCGTGCATGAGTTGCTGGGCGCGGATGATGCGCCCACCAAACGCTGCGCCTATGCTTTGGTGCCCCAAGCACACACCCAGAATAGGCAACTTGCCCGCAAAATGCTGGATGGTAGCGACCGAAATACCGGCTTCGGCGGGTGAGCAAGGGCCGGGCGACACCACCAAATGACTGGGTTTCAAGGCCGCAATGTCTGCCAAGCTGATTTCATCGTTGCGATGTACCAGCACCTCGGCGCCGAGTTCAGCAAAGTACTGCACCAGGTTGTAGGTGAAGCTGTCGTAGTTGTCGATCATGAGAAGTTTCATTCCAAACCTCCT
>CANNNH010000259.1 GCA_947505915.1 Comamonadaceae bacterium | reverse complement strand
CAAGCGCTCCACTTCTGGGTTAAGCGAACACAATCCATTGGATAGCTTTTCCGGCAACATGGGGATCACGCGGCGCGGGAAGTACACGCTGGTGGCGCGCTCATAGGCGTCTACATCGATGACGCCACCGGACTCCACATAATGGCTCACATCGGCAATCGCCACCAACAAGCGCCAGCCTTTGCCCCGGCCCACGCGCGAGGGCTCGCAATACACCGCGTCGTCAAAGTCGCGCGCATCTTCACCGTCGATGGTGACCAAGGGCACATCGGTCAAATCAACCCGGTCTTTTTTGTCTTGTGCGCGCACCTTTTCGGGCAAGCTGCGCGTCTGGTCCAAACATGCGGCTGAAAATTCATGCGGCACACCATACTTGCGCACGGCGATTTCAATTTCCATGCCTGGGTCGTCAAGCTCACCCAGCACCTCTTTGATCCGGCCCACCGGTTGCCCATACAAACTGGGCAATTCGGTCAACTCCACCACCACCACTTGTCCGACCTTGGCCTGCCCCGTGGCGGCTTTGGGGATCAAAACGTCTTGGCCATAGCGCTTGTCCTCGGGCGCCACCAACCAAATGCCGCCTTCTTGCAGCAACCGCCCAATGATGGGCTGGGGTGGCCGTTCGATGATTTCCACCACGCGGCCCTCTGGACGTCCCTTGCGATCCAGCCGCAACACCCGCACTTTGACGCGGTCCAGGTGCAGCACGGCTCGCATTTCATTGGGTGCCAAAAATATGTCTGCTGCGCCATCATCTCGGCGCACAAAACCGTGTCCGTCGCGGTGACCCAACACGGTGCCTTCGATTTCCTCCAGCAAACCTGCGCTGGGGTGACTGAATTGTTTGATAGAATTTCTCTCTTTCCTGAAATGCCCAGGTGGCGGAATTGGTAGACGCACTAGTTTCAGGTACTAGCGAGTAACATCGTGGGGGTTCGAGTCCCTTCCTGGGCACCACCTACAACAACAGCTGCAAATGTTTGCGGCTGTTTTCGTTTGGGGCTTTGGCTTTTTTGGCCTTAAACAGCCTGAGCCACCAGATCGTGCCCCTGTGTATCCACAATGTGAACCGTGTTGAATTCTCCCACACGCAAGGTTTTGCTGGCTTTTTGAGGCGGCAAGATATGCACCACACCATCAATTTCAGGGGCATCGGCATAGGTTCTGGCAATGGCGCCCTTGCGTCCCAAGCCTGGCGCTGAGTCCACCAACACTTGCATCCGGGCGCCGATGCGCTGGCGCAATTTTTCCACCGACATGGCTTCGGCCACCGCCATGAAACGCGCTCGGCGCTCCTCGCGCAGTTCAGCCGGAACCATGCCTGGGATGTCATTGGCCGCGGCACCCGATACTGGGCTGTAAGCAAAACAACCGGCGCGGTCGATCTGTGCTGCCCTAACGAACGCCAACAAATCTTCAAATTCAGCTTCTGTTTCGCCAGGAAAGCCCGCAATGAAAGTGCTGCGCACCACCAGTTCGGGGCAGATTTCGCGCCAACGCTGCAAACGCTCGAGGTTGCGCTCACCGCTGGCGGGCCGCTTCATGCGGCGCAACACATCGGGGTGGCTGTGCTGAAAGGGTACATCCAGGTAAGGCAAGATGCGTCCTGTGGCCATCAAGGGCAATATCTGGTCCACGCTCGGATAGGGGTAAACGTAGTGCAAACGCACCCAAGCACCGTGCGCTTGGGCCAAGTCGGCCAAGGCCTCGACCAATTCCAGCAGACGGGTTTTGATCGGCCTGCCATCCCAAAAACCGGTTCGGTAGGCCACATCGACGCCATAGGCTGAGGTGTCTTGGCTGATGACCAATAACTCCTTCACGCCGCCCTCAAACAAGGCACGTGCTTCGCTCAGCACATCGCCCACAGGTCTGGAGACCAAGTCACCTCGCATCGAAGGAATGATGCAAAAAGTGCAACGGTGATTACAGCCCTCGCTGATCTTCAAATAGGCATAGTGCCGTGGCGTGAGCTTGATGCCCGCCACGCCCATGGGGGCTGGCATCAAATCCACAAATGGGTCATGCGGCTTGGGCAGGTGCAGGTGCACCGCATCCATCACCTCTTGGGTGGCGTGGGGGCCGGTGACCGCCAGCACGCTGGGATGCACATTGCGCACCAAATTGCCACCTTGCTCGTCGTCACGCGCGCCCAGGCATCCGGTGACGATGACCTTGCCATGGACAGCCAAGGCTTCGCCAATGGTGTCCAAGCTTTCCTTGACGGCATCGTCAATGAAGCCACAGGTGTTGACGATCACCAAATCCGCGCCTTCGAAGGACTTGGAGGTTTGGTAACCCTCGGCGCTCAGTTGGGTGAGGATGAGTTCTGAGTCGGTCAAGGCCTTGGGGCACCCCAAGCTGACAAAACCCACTTTGGGCGGCGTGGCGCGCGGGCCCGAAGGGGCCAGGATTTCAGAAATGGACATGCCCGCATTGTCCCCGCAAATCGGGCCTGGCGTGGATCAGCGTTTCAGCCCCATGGCTGCCAGCATTTGTTCGGTGTGGCGGTTCATGCGCTCTTGCATTTGGGCCTGCATTTGGGCAACAGCTTTTTGCGACTGCTCCATGTAACCGCTGATCATGTGTTGTACGGCCGGGGGCTGCATGCCGACAAAAGGTTGAGCGGCGTTGCCAGACAAGGGCGAGACATGTGCGTTGTATTGCCCCACCATGTCTTTGAGCATGTGCATGTTTTTTTCAATGAAACCGCCCATGTGGGTTTGCATGGTGTGGCCATAAAAACGAATCATGTCGGCCAATGCTTTTTCGGTGAACAAAGGCGAGCCACAGGCCTCTTCTTCCAAAATGATTTGCAACAAAATACTGCGTGTGAGGTCTTGGCTGGTTTTGGCATCCACCACTTGGATCGGCACACCGCCGATCACCCATTGTTTGATGTCGGCCAGGGTGATGTAAGAAGATGAGGCACTGTCGTACAAGCGCCGATTGGGGTATTTCTTGATGACCCGAATGGCGGCAGCATCTGCAACTTTGGGCTCTGGGGATTTTTTGACCATGCAGCCACTCTCTTGTCGATGGATGTTTTGAAAGAATTTCGGACCATTCTAGGAATGACCCCTGGCAATCAAATCCACGTTTTCCCGGGGGGAGGGCAAGCATGGGTTGGGGTCCATTGAAAAATGCACAGACAATACAAAACACAAAATTTGCAGCCCACAAAGGAACAAGCCATGCCTGAAATCTACATCTATGCCGTGGAGGGTCGAACCTTGGATCAAAAACGATCCTTGGTCAAAGATGTGACGGATGCGGTCGTGCGGCACTTCCAAGTCACGCCGGGAGACGTGATGGTGCAAATCATGGAGACCCCAAAAACGTCCAAGGCCAAAGGCGGCATCTTGTTTTCCGACCGGCCAGGCGAACAGACTGACCCAATGGGCACCCACAAGGGTGGCGCATGAAATGGTTGCTGCGCTTGTGGCTGCTGGCCATGGGCTTGGTATTCTTGCTGGGCCTGTTGTTGATGGGCTTGGTTCTGTTCGTGATATCAATGTTCACCTGGGCTTTGACCGGACGGCGGCCCAATATCCTTGTGACCTTGAACCGGTACAAACAATGGCAGAAAAAAGCCCAGCCTTGGGCAAAACCATCACGCGGGTCGGGTGGGGACATCATTGATGCAGAAGTAAAGGCGGTCAAGGAAACACCGCCACCCTTGCCCACCAACAGCAGCAAAGGGACAGGCCCTTCTTGACAACAGTCCGACCCTGAGAGGAACAGCGCTGGGCTTG
>CANNNH010000258.1 GCA_947505915.1 Comamonadaceae bacterium | reverse complement strand
CTGAAGGCAGCACAGCCAGCTTGCTGGCTTCTCATTTGGCACAGCGTCGCAGCACCCTCTTGGCTGAACGCGCCTCGCGCGTGGCTCAAAACCGCCAGCGCGAAGCGCATCTGACAGATCGCATTCGATCCTTGTCACTTGAAACAGCGCAAGCCACCCAAGAACAAGCATTGTCAAAGCGCAGGGTTGAGTTGGCGCAAAAAACTTCTGCACGGTTTGAGCAAATGGCAGCTGAAGGTTTTGTATCTGACATTCAGGCGCAAGGCAAGCAAGAAGAACTCATTGACCTTCAAGCGCGCCTAGAAAATACACTTCGCAATGGCGTTGCCTTGGCCCGCGATCACAAGGCCGCCCAAGCCGACTTGGCCCATCTTCAAAAACAGTTGGCCATTGATCTGCTTCAACTCGACCGCAACCTGGCCAGCCTTGATCAGGAAACAACCGAAATCAAAGCGCGCAAAACCAGCAGTGTATTGGCACCCCAAGCGGGCCAGGTCAGCACTGTTCATCTCAGCTTGGGCGCTATGGCACAGGCAGGTCAAACCATTGCCAGCTTGGTGCCCCAAGCCAACGCACATGCGCCTGATCACTCAGCACACACTTTGGTTGCGGCCCTTTTTGCGCCCACCCGCACCACCGGCTTCATCCAACCTGGTCAAGAGGTGTGGCTTCGCTTGGCGGCCTACCCCTATCAAAAATTTGGTCTGGCCAAGGGCCGCGTGCTCAAGGTCAGTGGCACGCCCATTGCCCCGCAAGATTTACCGCACGGTCAGGGCACGGCCCTCATGGCCTCCACGCAAAGCAACGAGCCGCTCTACAGAATCCAAGTTGAGTTGGTATCCCAGCAGGTCATGGCGTTTGGCGTGGCTCATCCCTTGCGCCCAGGCATGGCTCTCGAAGCCGACGTCATCCACGATGTGCGCGGCATTTGGGAATGGGTCTTCGAGCCCCTCTTGGCCATTCACGCACGCCAACAAACATCATGAGTTTCATTCAAAGAATCAGAGCTTTGCACCTTAATCGGCATGGCTTCATCGATGTTTTGGTAGGCATCACTGTGTTTCAAGCCATCAACATCACCTTGATCGTGTTGTTTGGCAATTTAGACGTCGGGCCAGACGAAGACCCCTCTATCACCTTGTTCGAAATTGCTTTCTTGATGCTGTTGGTAGCACCCCTTCTAGAGAATTTTTTATTGATTGCGGCGGCAACTCTCCACGAAAAATTGTTCAACCGAAGCTTGTTGTTTGTGGTGGCACCTTTGTTGTTAACGGCGCTGCACTTCACAACGCCACAAGACCTGCCATTCCCCACGTTCATCCGAGTCATTGAACTCTTTGGCTTCTTCTATATTTTTTTAAAACAATACGATTTGCACAAGTTGGAAATAGGCAAATGCAAGGCATTGCTTTTAACCAGCGTTCTTCACTTTGCAGTCAATGCAACCGTGATTTCCGTCTTGTGTTTATTTGATTTTTATATCGCCGCTGAAACGATTTTTTCAGCACAACCAGGAGATTGACATGAGAAGTTTAAACATTGAAGAATTGAACGAAGTCCAAGGGGGTGGCATATCTGTTAAGTGGGCTTACAAGCTGGGTGATGCCCTGTCCAACATGTACATGCTGTATGAGGCGTCCCAAAAAATTGAGCTCGAGCCCTCAAGCTATGGCGCTGTCGACGCCAGTGGTTACAACGCCATGGGCGACTATTCTGGCAGTTGAACCCACTAAGCGCTAAACAGTCGCCATTTAAACCGGCAACAGCAAGGCCTGCGCAGTGTCTCATTGCGCAGGCTTGTTTGTCTTTACCTCGGAGATAAGTCCGCCTTGAACCCCGTCTTGCAACTTCAAACGTCCGAATGTGGCTTGGCTTGCTTGTGCATGATTGCCAACGCGCACGGCCAACATTGGCACCTCATGGATCTGCGCCACAAGTTTCCACAATCACTCAAGGGCACCAACCTCAAGCAACTCATTGATCACAGCCTTGTTTTGGGTTTCAACGCCAGACCCGTTCGCTTGGAATTGGAAGAGTTGCAGCAACTGCGCATGCCGTGCATCTTGCATTGGGACCTGAATCACTTTGTGGTGCTCCAAAAAATCAATGGCAATAAAATTACTTTGCTTGATCCTGCGCTGGGTATCAGGGTTGTATCTCACTCAGAAGTTTCGCAACACTTCACTGGCATCGCCTTGGAACTCACGCCCCAAGCTGACTTTACAACCAAGCCCGCACCCAAGGCCTTTCCACTTTCAATGCTCACCGGCAAGCTTCAAGGCTTTGGCAAATCTGCGCTTCAAATATTGGCCTTGGCATTTGTCCTCGAACTGTTTGCCATCTTCATGCCCATGTTCAACCAAGCCGTGGTAGACGATGTCTTAACCTCGGGTGACCACGAACTGCTTTCGGTTTTGGTTGCTGGCTTTGCCATCATTCTGCTCATTCAATCTGCACTTTCCTACGCGCGCAGCTGGTGGGTCATGGTGCTCAGCCAGAGCGTTTCTATTCAGTGGCTAGGCAATGTGTTTGCGCACTTGGTCAAACTGCCAGCAGATTGGTTTTCTCAACGCCATTTGGGCGACATCTCTTCGCGCTTTGGCGCTGTTCATGACATTCAAAGAACGCTCACACAAACCACCATTGAATCTCTGCTCGATGGCCTGATGGCCATTGCTGCACTTGTCATGATGTTCATTTACTCACCCACCCTCACTTGGGTGGTTTTATCGGCCTCGGCTTTGTATGCGCTTGTGCGCTGGATCAGTTACTCGCCTTTTAGGCATGCTGCTTCTGAGCGTTTGGTTTTGGCTGGCCAAGAACAGAGTCACTTCATTGAAACACTTCGCGCCATGACGCCACTCAAATTGTTTGCACGCGAAAATGAGCGGCGTGCACGATGGCAAAGCCTCATGGTGGAAGTCATGAACCGCGATTTTCAAACTGCCAAGTTGAACATGGGCTTCAATGTTGCACGCACACTTATTTTTGGTCTTGAAAATTTGTGCGTCTTTTGGCTGGGTGCCAAAATCATTCTGCCATCGCAAACACAAGGCCACAGCGCAAGCGTTTTCACAGTGGGCATGCTGCTGGCTTTCATCAGCTACAAGGTTCAATTTACAAGCCGTATCAGTGCACTCATCAACCAAGGCATTGAACTCAAGATGCTCAATTTGCACCGTGACAGGCTGGCCGACATTGTGCTCACGCCGCCCGAGCAAGATACGCCCCAAGGCAACTTGCCTGCTCACGATTTGTCCCATTTGTCTGCCAGTCTCGAGCTTCGCAAGGTTTCATTTCGCTACAGCGAAGCAGAGCCTTGGCTGCTTTACAACATGGATCTTTTCATTCAAGCTGGCGAGCATGTGGCCATTACCGGCGCCAGTGGTTGCGGCAAAACCACCTTGCTGAAAATTTTATTGGGTCTGCTAACGCCAACACACGGTACCGTCTTGTACGGTGGCGTACCCGTCAGCCAACTGGGCATGACCAATGTTCGACGAAAAATTGGCGTAGTCATGCAAGAAGACGCTCTGCTGACCGGCAGCATTGCAGACAACATCGCCTTCTTTGACTTAGCTCCTCAACTTCAAAGGATAGAAGCCTGCGCGAAATTGGCAGAAATTCACAATGACATTGCACGCATGCCTATGGGTTATCACACCCTCATTGGCGAGCTTGGAACTGGTCTCAGTGGCGGTCAAAAGCAGCGCCTGTTGTTGGCACGAGCACTCTACGCACAGCCTTCCATTTTGGCTTT
>CANNNH010000257.1 GCA_947505915.1 Comamonadaceae bacterium | reverse complement strand
GCGAGTGGGAGCGCTTTGCCTGGCTCAAAAGCCGGGTAGTGGCGCCGCGCTGCCACATGCAACAGGCCCTCGCTTTGCGCGACACGGTGCAGCCCTTTGTGTATCGGCGCTACTTGGACTACAGCGTGTTTGAAGCCCTGCGCGGCCTGCACCGCCAAATCCGCGACCAAGCGGCGCGCCACAGCGCGGGGCGGCCCGAGCGGGCCAACGATGTCAAGCTCGGGCGCGGGGGCATCCGCGAAATCGAATTCACCGTGCAGCTGTTGCAAGTGGTGCGCGGTGGGCAATTCCCCGAGCTGCGCACCCGGCCCACGCTGAATGCCTTGCAGCGCCTGGCCCGCGCCCAGCTGATGCCCGAACCCACCGCCCAGGCGCTGGCCCAGGCCTATGTGTTTTTGCGCCGGGTGGAGCACCGCATCCAATACCTCGACGACCAACAAACCCATGTGCTGCCCACCGATGGCGCTGACTTGCTTTGGTTGGCCCTCAGCATGGGGCTGGCCGATGTGGCCGCGCTCCAAGCCGAGCTGGCACGCCACCGCTCCGTGGTCGCGGGCGAATTTGAGCGCCTGCTCGGGCAAGACGGCGCCCCCGCAGCGCCGGTCGCCAAGAGCAGCGATGCGGCCACCCGCGCGGCCAGCGACATGGACCAAGCGCTGGACCTGGAGGCCTTGGCCCCCTTGCTGCCCACCGCCTTGGCTGACCGGGTGCGCGAATGGCCCGACCACCCGCGGGTGCGGGCCTTGCGCGAAGACGGTCGCCAGCGCCTGGTGAAGCTGATCAAGCGCACCCACCAATGGACCCAAGAGGGCAGCATCACCGAAACCGCTGCGCTGCGGTGGTGCGATTGGATCGAGCCCTTGCTGCGCCGCGAAAGCTATTTGGCGCTGCTGCTCGAGCGCCCCCAGGTACACCAACAACTGCTGCGCTTGCTGGGGGCGGCGCGTTGGACCGCGCGCTATTTGCTGCAACACCCGGGCGTGATCGACGAATTGGCCAGCCCGGCCTTGTTGATGGAGCGCTTTGACCCTGCCGAGATGCAGCGCAGCCTCAACGAGCGACAACAGGCGCTGGCGGGTGTTGGCCAAGACGATGAGGAAAGCCTGCTCAACTTGCTGCGCCGCGCCCACCACGCCGAGACCTTTCGCATCTTGGCCCGCGACGTCGAAGGCCGCCTGGGGGTGGAGCAAGTCGCCGACGACCTGAGCGCGCTGGCCGATGTGATCCTGCGGGTGACATCCCAATGGGTGTGGCAGCGCTTAAAACAACGCCACCGCGAAGCGCCCGCTTTTGCCATCTTGGCGTATGGCAAGTTGGGCGGCAAAGAGCTGGGCTATGGCAGCGATTTGGACATTGTGTTTGTGTACGACGACGCACATGAGCAAGCCGGTGAGGTGTATGCCCAGTACGTGCGCAAAATCATCCATTGGCTGACGGTCAAAACCGCCGAAGGTGATTTGTACGAAATTGACACCGCGCTGCGACCCAATGGCAATTCGGGCTTGTTGGTGAGCGACTTTGAGTCGTTTGCCAACTACCAAGCCCAACGCGGCAGCAACACCGCTTGGACCTGGGAGCACCAGGCGATGACGCGGGCGCGCTTTTGCGTGGGCCAGGCCGACTTTCAAGCGCGCTTTGATGCGGTGCGCGAGCAAGTCATTTGCGCCCCACGCGACCTGGCCGCCTTGGCCCAAGAGATCGGCGCCATGCGCGAAAAACTCCGCCACGCCCGACCGGCGCGAGACGGCCTGTTCGATGTCAAGCATGGCCCGGGCGGCATGGTCGATGCAGAGTTTGCGGTGCAGTTTTTGGTGCTGGGTCACGGCCAAGCCCACCCCGGCTTGCGCGCCAACGTGGGCAACATCGCCTTGCTGCAACACGCCGAGTCGGTGGGCCTGCTGCCCACAGGCGTGGGCCAAGCCGCGGCCCGCGCTTACCGCAGCTTGCGCCGTTTACAGCACCGCGCCCGTTTGGACGAAGCCCCGACCCAAATGGCACCCGACAGCTTGGCCGCAGAGCGGCTGGCCATCGAGGGGTTGTGGGCCTGCACCTTGGGTGCAGCCGAGGTCCAAACCGCATCACCGCTTTGAGTGGGTTGCGACCATTCGGTCGCCCTGTGCGCGGGTGCCAACGGCGTGGCGCTTTGCACGGCTGCGCCCTGAGCCTTTGCAGGCGCTCCAGCGGCGCACGGCTTGGGTGCCTGGCGGGAGGAGCGCGGCAAGCCCGCACCCGGGTCAGCGGTTTTGGCGAATTTTCTGTACCAAGGCCGTGGTTGAAAAACCCGACACAAAGGGAATGGCCAAGGCCGTGCCGCCCCAGCGGGCCATGGCCTGCGTTTCGGGCAAAGCGGCCATGTCGTAATCGCCGCCCTTGACCAGCACATCCGGGCGCAGGGCTTCAATCAGTTGCAGCGGTGTGTCTTCATCGAACCAAGTGACCAGGTCCACCGAGGCCAGCGCGGCAATCAAACAAACGCGGTCGGCCTCGCGGTTCAAGGGGCGGTCTTCGCCTTTGCCCAAGCGCCGTGCCGAGGCGTCGGTGTTGAGGGCCACCACCAAGCTGCCGCCCAAGCTGCGGGCCTGGGCCAAATACGTCACATGGCCTCGGTGCAGCACATCGAAAACCCCATTGGTGAAGACCACCGGACCGCGCGCGCGCAAGGCCTGCACCGCCGCGCCGGCCAGATTTGGGGCCACACATTTGGCCAAAAAGTCAGGTTCTTGCATGGCCGCGATTCTAGGGATGCGTTGCCCATGTGGCACCCATCGCGGCGAAAGCATTGTTAGGCAGCGGGCGCTTGGGCGCCTTAACGCCCCGTGGTGTCAAAGCGGAGATGCCACAGGGCCAGAGCGCCTTGTGCTGGCAAGCGGCCAACGCTGGCCTGGGGAAGACTGGCGCAACGGGGTTTAGCGCTGAGGGGCTTTGGGCGCATGGGCAGCGCGCCATTTGCGCACCTCTTGCGCGATGTCGCCAAGCTGGGTCAAGGGCACCATGCCGGGAATTTCGCGCCGGCGCAAAGCGGGAGAACTGCCGCCCGCCCAAATCGTCACATGGGCTGGCAACATGCTGCGCAACTCTTGCAAGCCATCGACCACTTGGTTGGGGTTCATGTTGATGCTGCAACTCAAAGCCACCACATCCACTTGGTGGGCCTGGGCCGCCAACACAATGTCGCGCAGCGGGGTTTGAATCCCCAAAGACACGCAGCGGCAGCCCTCAAGGGCCATGATGCTTTGGGCCATCAACAGGCCGACGGCATGTGACTCTTGGGGAAAGGTGGTGAGCAACACCTTGGGGGTGCTGTGGTGGCCTTGTTCGGGCACGCTGCCAATGGCATGCCGGATGACCGTGGTGACCGACTCGGTGTAGAGGTGCTCCTCAAACACCTCGAGCGCGCCGCGCAACCACGCCTCACCCACCATCACATTCAGCGGCGCCACCACTTCGGTGACAAACCGTGTCAGCCCCAAGGTGATCGCGGCTTGGCTGAAAGCACGGCGCAAATCCTCGGCCCGGTGTTCTTTGATCATTTGCATGAAGTCGCGCAAATCGACCTCGGCCTCGCCCTCTTCCATTTGGGCCACCCAGTGGACGCGCTCACCCGACATGCCTTGGCTCAAGCGCTGCAACTCTTCAATCGGCAAAGCCACGATGCGCCCGGGGCGGTGGCCTTGGTCGAGCAGTCTTTTGATGACGCGCAGTTTTTCTACGTCTGACAAGGTATAGGCACGCTCGCCAAAGGCATCGCGCCCCGGTTGCGGAAAACCAT
>CANNNH010000256.1 GCA_947505915.1 Comamonadaceae bacterium | reverse complement strand
CTGGTGCCCGCACTGGTGGGTGCATTTGGTTTTGCAGAGATTTTGGTAGCTATGAAAGCGCGTCGCCCCGTCCCCGAAATCAACCCCTTTGACACCGTCATACCCAAGCTCAAGGACGTATTTCAATACTGGCGCACGATCTTGCGCTCTGGCATCATTGGCACCTTCATCGGCATTGTTCCGGGTGTGGGAGAAGACGTGGCCGCATGGACCTCTTATGCTGCAGCAAAACGGGCCAGCAAAGAAAAAGAAAAATTCGGCAAAGGCTCCATCGAGGGCCTGATGGCGGCCGAAACCGGTGACAACGCCTGCGTGCCCGGTGCCATCATTCCTGTGCTGACCTTGCAAATCCCAGGCTCGGCACCGGCAGCGGTGCTGATGGCAGCAATGCTCATTCACGGCGTCAAACCTGGCCCGATGATCATGCTGGAGTCGCCACAGTTTGTGTACGACGTGGTCGCCATGATGCTACTGGCCACTATCGGCATACTTATTTATGGCCTTGTCTTAACCAAGTTACTGGTCAAGGTACTGCGTGTGCCAACCACCATCATCGTGCCCATGATTTTTGTACTGTGCGTGGTAGGCACCTACGCATTGTCATCTCGCCTGTTTGACGTGTGGACCATGCTGTTTTTCGGTGTGCTGGGCTATGTGCTGCGGCAATACAAATTTCCGGTCGCCCCACTGGTGCTGGGAATTGTTCTGGGAGACCTGATGGAAAAAAGCCTGCGCCGAGGACTGGTGTTGTCCGATGGCGATCTGTCCCCGTTCTTCACGCGTCCGATTGCTGGTTCCATTTTTGCGATGATTGCCATTGTCTTGCTAATGAGAGCGCCATTTATGCAAAACTTGTTTAAACGCAAAACCCCATGAAAATCGCACTGTGCAACGAAGTACTGGCGCCTATGCCTTTTGCGGCGCAATGCCAAATGGCCCGTGATATGGGCTACATGGGGCTTGAAGTTGCCCCCTTCACTCTCACCGACACCCCTGAAAGTTTGACTACATTCCAGGCTCGGCAATACGCCCAAGTGACGGCCGACCATGGCTTGATGGTCACTGGCTTGCATTGGTTACTGGTCAAGCCCGAAGGATTGTCCATCACGCACCCAGATGTAAGGGTTCGTCAAAAAACAACTGACTTTTTGAAACACCTGTGCGAGATTTGCGCTGCTATGGGCGGGCATTACCTGGTGCATGGCTCTCCCAAGCAACGCAGCATCCATCCGGGTCAAACCCACGACCAGGCCCTGGGCCTGGCGCAAGAAGTTCTAGCCACGGTAGCGCAAGCAGCGCAAAGTTTTGGTGTGACCTATTGCCTAGAGCCGCTGTCCGCCGACCAGACTCCGCTCATCAACACCTTGGCTCAAGCCGCAGCAGTGGTGAAACAAATCAACAACCCTTTTTTCAAAACTATGCTGGACACCAGCTCGGCGGGTTTGGCTGAAACCCTGTCAATGCCAGAGCTGATTGAGTTGTGGATGCCGGATGGCATCATGGCGCATGTACAGCTTAACGACCCTAACCGTCGCGCGCCCGGACAGGGCGAGATGCGATTTGCCCCCATCCTGGCAGCCCTGCAACGGCAGGCATACAGCGGCGTGGTTGCGGTCGAACCGTTTGATTATTTTCCCGATGGCCCTGGTTGCGCAGCCTGGTCAGCCGCTTACCTCAAGGGCCTGCTGGAAAACGCAGCGCCCCATACGCCCTGAAACACGAGACATTTATTATGGATCCCAGCTTTCGCATCGCCGAGATTGAACTGCTTGAAATTCCAGTGGTCCTGCGCATGCCCTTTCGCTTTGGCGTGGTCACGCTTCGGAAGTGTTTTCAGGCCTTTGTGCGAGCCCGCATCGTGATGCCCAATGGCCAAAGCCACTGGGGTGCCTCTGCCGAAATGATCGTACCCAAATGGTTTGACAAAAACACCCTACTCAGCGACGAAGACAACTTCGAGCAAGAACGCCATGTGCTGCGACTGGCCAAAGCTGCATACTTGGCCGACGCTAGCAACGATACTGCATTTGGCCACTTTGCACGCCACCACGAAGCACACCTGCGCGCCTGCGCTGCAGAAAACCTCAACCCACTGCTAGCCAACTACGGCCCCGCGCTGATTGACCGCGCCCTGATCGACGCCCTGTGCCGTGCCTTGGGCAAATCGTTTTATGCCGCAGTTCAACAAAACGTCCTTGGTATGGACGAACGTCTGCCCGCTTTCCAGGGCTTGGACATGGCCCACTTTCTGTCAAGCCTCGAGCCAGCCAAAACCCTACACGCGCGGCACACCGTAGGTCTGCTGGACGCCATCACGCGGCAAGACGTTACCGAGCCCGTCAACGACGGCCTGCCCGAAACCTTGCAAGAAGTGCTGCAGGTCTACGGCCACAGCTATTACAAACTCAAGGTTAGCGGCCGCATCGAAGCAGACATCGATAGGCTGTGCGCCATCGCCTCGGTGTTGGACAACTTGGCCGAGCCTTACCACGCCACGCTGGACGGCAACGAGCAATACCAAAGCGCCGAGCAACTGCATGAGTTGCTTACGCGCATGCGCGCCCAACCCGCCCTGAAACGTCTGGTGGCCAGCATCCTATTCATCGAACAGCCCATCAACCGAATGCATGCGCTGGATGTGGATCTGAAAAAACTTGACTTGGGCATGCCCGTCATCATTGACGAATCCGATGGACTGCTCGACACCTTTGTGATGGCCCGCGAGCAGGGCTACACCGGCATTTCAAGCAAAACATGCAAAGGGGTTTACCGCTCGCTGCTAAATGCCGCACGCTGCGCGGCCTGGAATGAAGAGTCGTCTGCGCCAGGGCGATATTTCATGTCTGCCGAAGACCTCACGGTGCAAGCCGGTTTGTCCGTGCAGCAAGACCTAGCCTTGGTCAACCTAATTGGCGTAACCCATGTCGAGCGAAATGGACATCACTACGTCAACGGTTTGCAATCGCGTCCCAAAGCAGAACAGGCCGCATTTTGCAAGGCACATCCTGACATGTACGAACACAGCCACGGCGCCGCCCGCCTGCGCATTCGCGACGGCCAACTTCATATCGCCTCACTTGACGCACCCGGCTACGCCAGCGCCGTGATGCCCGACTTTTCTGCCATGCAACCTCTCTAAACACACTGTTCAAAATATCGACACTCGCGAGAGCCGAAACTAACCATCTGGAGACAACATGAAACTATCTCAAAAAACAGCGCTGATATCCTTGACCTTCCTTGCATTGCTAGCCCCGTGGAGCGCAAATTCACAGGCAACTTATCCCAACAAACCGATACGAGTGGTCGTGCCCTTTGCTGCTGGCAGTACGACCGATATCATTGCTCGTGCTATTTCGGACAAGATGAGTCAGAGCATGGGGCAACCACTGGTAATTGATAACCGTGGAGGCGCAAGCGGCACCATTGGTCAGCAAGCTGTTGCCACTTCAGCACCTGATGGTTACACCATCATGATTCACTCCTCATCGCACACTGTCAGTCCTTCGACCTTTGCGAAATTGCCGTTTGACACTGTGAACGATTTTGCAGCCGTCACCCCAATTTCAAGCACACCCAATGTGCTGGTCATGTCGCCAACCAAAAACATCAAGACGCTTCAAGAATTGCTAACTGCTGCGCGGGCCAAGCCAGGGGGAATGAATTTTGCATCTGCGGGTCAAGGCAGTGCGACGCATCTGAACGCTGAAAAATTCAAAATGGCTGCCAAGATTGAGGCCACCAATATTCCGTTCAAGGGTTCCGGCGAAGCTGTG
>CANNNH010000255.1 GCA_947505915.1 Comamonadaceae bacterium | reverse complement strand
TTGAAGATCAGTGAAGGCTGTAACCATCGCTGTACTTTTTGCATCATTCCCTCGATGCGAGGGGATTTGGTTTCGCGTCCTGTGGGCGATGTTTTGCGTGAAGCCCAAGCTTTGTTTGAAAGCGGTGTCAAGGAGTTGTTGGTGATTAGCCAAGATACATCCGCATACGGTGTTGACGTGCGTTATCAAATGGGCTTTCACGAGGGGCGACCTGTCAAAACCCGAACGCTTGAATTGGTTCAGGCCTTGGCTGAACTGGCTGAGCCTTTTTCTGCTTGGGTTCGCTTGCACTATGTTTATCCGTACCCCACGGTTGATCATCTGATTCCATTAATGGCAATTGGACGTGTCCTTCCTTATTTGGATGTACCGTTTCAACACAGTCACCCTGATGTACTCAAGCGTATGCAACGTCCTGCAAGCGGCGAAAAAAATTTGGAGCGCTTGCAACTTTGGCGTGAACAGTGTCCTCAGTTGGTTGTTCGCAGTACTTTCATTGCAGGCTTTCCTGGGGAAACAGAGTCCGAGTTTTCGCATTTGCTGCAGTTTCTAGAAGAAGCGCAAATCGACCGCGCAGGGTGTTTCGCCTATAGCGCCGTTGAAGGTGCTACTGCTAATGCCCTACCCGGTATGTTGCCGCTAGAGGTTCGCCAAGAGCGTCGCGCCAGATTCATGCAGGTTGCAGAAAAAATATCGGCTCAAAAACTGCAAAGTCGAATTGGCTCCACCATGCAAGTTTTGGTTGACTCAGCTAAGGCCTTGGGCAAGCAAGGCGGTGTAGGAAGAACCTACTCAGATGCACCAGAAATTGATGGTGTGGTGCATTTGCTTCCGCCTGAAAAGCTCAGTAAAAGCTACCGAACAGGGGACTTCATCAAGGTGCGCATTATGCAAACGCAGGGGCATGATTTGATTGGTTTGCCAATCTGATGGGTTGAATAAAGTGGTCGTAAAAAAAGCCACTTCGGTGGCTATGATGTTCGATAACATTGGTGCCCAGGAAGGGACTCGAACCCCCACGATGTTACTCGCTAGTACCTGAAACTAGTGCGTCTACCAATTCCGCCACCTGGGCATTCAGGAAAGCAGAGGATTCTATCAAACAAAAATCAACTCCAAGCGCAGGACTTCTTGAAACGTTCGAGGGAACTGTAGAGGGCCACCGCGATGGTCATGGCTTTGTACAACGCGACGACGGCCAAATCGATGTGTATTTGCCGCCTAACGAAATGCGTGCTGTCATACACAGAGATCGAGTGATCGCAAGAGTCACCCGATTGGATCGCAAAGGGCGCCCAGAAGCGCGAATTGTGGAAATCTTCGACCGACCTCAGCAACCCATCATTGGCCGACTGTTGCAAGAGAGTGGTGTTTGGTTGGTCGCGCCCGAAGACCGGCGTTATGGGCAAGACATTCTTGTGCCCAAGGGTGCCACAGGAAACGCACAGGTGGGTCAAGTGGTGGTTGTGGAGTTGACCGAGGCGCCCAGTTTGTTTGGGCAGCCTGTGGGTCGTGTCAAAGAAGTGCTGGGTGAGATGGATGACCCCGGTATGGAGATTGAAATTGCGGTTCGCAAATACAGTGTGCCGCACCAGTTTTCCTCGGCGTGTCTGGCGCAAGCCGCTGAATTGCCTGTCAAGGTCAGGGCCAAAGACTTGGCTGATCGCGTTGATCTGCGTGACATTGCGTTGGTCACCATCGACGGTGAAGACGCCAGAGATTTTGATGATGCTGTTTATTGCGAACCCACCACTTTTGGCAAACA
The DNA here is from genome assembly GCA_947505915.1 of Comamonadaceae bacterium. The sequence goes on along the minus strand of CANNNH010000255.1, from coordinate 2,028 downwards.
AAAAGGCTGGCGTTTATTGGTGGCTATTGCAGATGTCAGCTTTTACGTAGATACAGGTAGCCCAATTGATATAGACGCCTATGAACGCGCCACGAGTGTGTATTTTCCGCGTCGTGTCATTCCCATGTTGCCCGAAAAATTGTCCAATGGCCTGTGCTCTCTGAACCCATTGGTTGATCGGCTTTGCATGGTCTGCGACATGCTGATTGATGAGGATGGACAAGTCTTTGCCTATCAGTTTTACCAAGCGGTTATGCATAGCCATGCTCGATTCACCTATACCGATGTAGCCGCTATTCTTTCTAATACCAGAGGTCCTCAAGCTGCTAAATACAAAGACAGAGTTCAAGACCTCATCCATCTTCACGATGTGTACCGCAGCTTGCTTAAAGGCAGAGAGAAACGAGGAGCCGTTGATTTTGAAACCACTGAAACTCAAATTATTTGTGACGACAGCGGCCGAATTGAAAAGATAGTTCCCAGAGTTCGTACCCAAGCGCATCGATTGATTGAAGAGGCGATGTTGGCTGCCAACGTGTGCAGTGCAGACTTTATTTTGCAAGCCAAACACCCAGCGGTTTTTCGTGTTCATGAGGGCCCCACGCCTGAAAAACGGGAGACTCTTCGCAACTACCTCAAGGCCATGGGGGTGCCTGCCACTTTGAGCGATAACCCTAGCCCGGGTCAGTTTCAAGCCATTGCACAAGCAAGTAAAGACAGACCCGACGCACAGCAAATTCATTCCATGTTGCTGCGCTCAATGCAACAGGCCATTTATACCCCTCTTAACAGCGGTCACTTTGGTTTGGCGTATCCGGCTTACACCCATTTCACCAGTCCTATTCGGCGCTATCCCGATTTGTTGGTTCACCGTGTCATTAAATCCATCTTGACAGGGCGGCGCTATCAATTGCCTGGTTTGCCTTTGCCTGGCGAGGCGCATATCAAGTTGGCTAGACGTTTGGCGGCGCAGGCGCGTTTCAAAGAGAAGTCCTCTGCGCCAACTCAAAAACCATCTGCTGAGCAACAGGCTTGGGAGGCAGCCGGCTTGCATTGCAGCGCCAATGAGCGACGCGCCGACGAGGCCAGCAGGGATGTCGAAGCTTGGCTCAAATGTCAGTACATGCGCGAACACTTAGGCGAAGATTTCAGTGGCTCTGTCTCTGGTGTCACAGCATTTGGCGTGTTTGTGACCTTGGATGCTATGTACGTAGAGGGTTTGGTTCATATCACTGAGTTGGGTGGTGACTACTTCAAATTTGATGAAACACGTCAAGAGTTACGCGGCGAGCGAACAGGTATTCGCTACAACGTTGGCGCACGTGTCAGGGTACAAGTCAGTCGCGTAGACCTCGATGGTCGAAAAATTGACTTTCGTTGGGTGCAAGAAGATGGTTCACCCGCTTTAGATAAGCCGCTGCGTGGAAAAAAATCGCCATTAGGCGGCGTTAATGTGCCTACCAATGCCAAAGGCGCAAAGATCAAAGACAGAGGTGCCAGAGGTAATTTCCATGCTGGTCCAAAATCTGGGTTACAAGGCCTTAAGACTTCAGCAAAAAAAACCACCGCTAAAGTTCCCAAGAAATCTAAAAATCGCCAATGACATTTTCTTCAGGAGAGTTCCTCATGTCCCATTCCAAAATTGCAATCGTCACTGGCGCTGGCACAGGCGTTGGTAAAGCCGCAGCTCTGGCTTTACTCTCTGATGGGTGGCACGTTGCTTTGATGGGTCGCCGATTGCAGCCTTTGGAAGATGTGGCTGCCTCTTTCCATTCGCCAGCATCTTGCTTGCCCTTGTCAGTTGATGTGGCTGATCCTGATGCTGTCAAAAAAGCTTTTGCCAACGTCATTGGCAAGTGGGGGCGTGTCGATTTGCTATTCAATAATGCAGGCGTCAGCGCCCCTGGCGTACCGCTTGAAGAATTGAGCATTGAGCAATGGCGAAACGTGGTGGACATCAATCTCAATGGCATGTTTTACTGCTTGCAGCAAGCATTTGTAGCGATGAAAGCGCAGTCCCCTCAAGGT
>CANNNH010000254.1 GCA_947505915.1 Comamonadaceae bacterium | reverse complement strand
CTACACAGCCGTCTTGCCCGATCAAGTCCCGCCGCAAGGGCAAGGCGTGTGGTCCCGGTTTTTTGGACAAGATGCTTACACCATCACCTTGGCCGTGCGCTTGGCGCGCCAGACGGGTGCCCGCGTGGTCATGGGGTGGTGCGAACGGCTGCCCAAAGGCCAAGGCTTCATCAGCCACTTTGAGCTTTGGGATGACGTGGGTTTGCATGATGCCCAGGTGCCCATTGAAACCACGGTGTTGGCGATGAACCAACGCATCGAAGCCATGGTGCGGCGCGCCCCAGGCCAATACCTGTGGGGCTATGCGCGGAACAAACAACCGCGCGCAGAGGTTTGAAGATGTTCAGTGCCATGGGTGTGGGTTTCATGCGCTTGTTGGCGCGCTTGCCACTGACTTGGGTGCGGGGCTTGGGCACGGCTTTGGGCTGGGTGCTTTATGCGGTGGTGCCCGCACGGCGGCGGGTGGTGCAGGTCAACCTGGCTTTGTGCTGGCCTGACACCCCACAGGCCGAACGTGATCGCTTGGCCAAGGAATGCTTTGTGTACTTTGCCCAGGCTTGGTTGGACCGCAGTTGGCTCTGGCATGCACCTGCCCATGTGGTTCAACAACGTTTGAGCTGGGTGGGCGACCTGGAGGCCTTAACGCAGCCGGGTGGTGTGGTAGTGTTTGCACCGCATTTTGTCGGCTTGGATGCGGGTTGGACCGCTTTGAGCTTGGCCACCCCTGTGCCATTGAACACCATTTGCACCCCTCAGTCGAACGCGGGCGTGGACGCCTGGATTGCCCAAGGGAGGCAACGTTTTGGCCATGTGGACCTGAGAAACCGCTCTGATGGTCCGCAAAGCTTGATCAGTGCTTTGCGCCGGGGCGAGTTGTTGTACTTGTTGCCTGACATGGACAGTGGCGAGGATGACACGGTGTTCGTGCCTTTCTTTGATGTGCCAGCAGCCACTTTGACCTCTTTGTCACGTTTTGCCAAGTTGGGCCGCGCCCGGGTGGTGCCCATCACCACGCGGCTCACCCCCCAAGGTTATGAGGTGCAAGTCCACCCGGCTTGGGACGATGTGCCCAGTGGCGATGTGTGGGCCGATACCGCCTTGATGAACCAGCGTTTGGCCGACTGGATTCGCACCATGCCTGCGCAGTATTTTTGGGTGCACAAGCGCTTCAAAACCCGGCCACCGGGCGAAGCCGATGTTTATGCCCGGCCCAAAAAACCGCTGATGTAGGCCTGCACCACGGCGGGTTGCTCATGCACCACCCAATGGCTGGCGTCAGCCAAAGTGTGCAACACCAATTGCGGGATGTGCTTGTCCAGGCCATCGATCAAGCACGGCAACAAAGCCTTGTCTTGCAAACCCCAAATGACCATGGTGGGCACATCGATGCGCAACATGGCGTCGGGCAGGCTGATGGCGCTGGCCGCTTTGTCATCGGCCCGAGGTGGGCGCAGGGGCGAGGCGCGGTAGTAGTTGAGCCCACCCTCGAGCCCATGGCCCCACAAGGCCCGGTAGCGCGCTTTCATGGGTTCTTCCAGCCAAGGGGCAGGGCCATTGGCCAAGGTGTTGAAAAATCCCCACAAACGTTGGTAATCGTTGGCCGCGAGCAAGGCCGCCGCATCGGGGCGGATCAAAAAATTCATGTAAGCGCTGGCGGCTTGTTGGGCCGGGTGGCTTTGCAAATCGCGCAAAAAGGTACCCGGGTGGGGCGAGTTGATGATCACCAAGCGCTGCAAGCGCTCGGGGTGTTGATTGGCCAGGTTCCAGGCCACAGCGCCGCCCCAGTCGTGCGCCACCATGGCGGCCAAGGCTTGACCGGGACTGACGATGTCGATCAATGCCAAGATGTCTTGCACCAAAAATTTGGCGCGGTAGGCCGCTGGGTCGGCGGGGGCGCTGGAGGTTTCAAACCCGCGCAAATAGGGCGCCACACAAAAGTAGCCGCCGTTTTGAGGCTGTGAAAAATGATCCAGCAATGCATCCCAAGCAAACGCCCCTTCGGGGAAGCCGTGCAAAAACAGCAGCACCGGCCTTCCGGGCTGCCCGCTGTGGCGGCAATTCAGCTGTATGCCGTGCGGCAATGTGTGTCGGGTTTCAGCGATGCCCGCCATCGGTGCTCTCCTGGCCAGCATCCAAATCAGCGCCCTCGTCAGCGCCTAAGCCACCGTTCAGATCCGCGCCAATATTTGCCGGGGGTGTCCAGTTGGCCACCCATTGCGACAACAGCAAAGCGGCTTCTTCCACCCCTTGGCGCTTGAGGGCTGAGAACAAGCGCACTTGGCCCCCGCCAGCTTGTAGCTTTGCGATGGACAAGGCTTTGGCGGCTTCGCTGCGGTTGAGCTTGTCGGCCTTGGTCAGCAAAACCAAAAATTGCATCCCTGCTTCCACCCGGGGACGAATCACTTCGAGCAGGATGTCATCCAGCTCGGTCATGCCGTGGCGCGGGTCGCACAACAAGACCACACCACACAAGTTGTCGCGGCTCATCAAGTAGTTGGCCATCACCCGCTGCCAGCGGATCTTGTCTTGTTTGGGCACGGCGGCATAGCCGTAGCCGGGCAGGTCGGCCAACACCGCATCGGTTTGACCGTGGCGGCCCAGGGCGAACAAATTGATGTGCTGCGTGCGCCCCGGCTTTTTGGAGGCGTAGGCCAATTGGTTTTGTTGCGTCAAGGTGTTGATGCAGGTGGACTTCCCGGCATTGGAGCGTCCCACAAAGGCGATTTCGGGCAAGCGGTACTGGGGCAGGTGGTGCAGCTGCGCCGCAGTGATCAAAAAACGGGTGGTGTGCAACCAACCCATTGCCTGTTTGGTCAGCACGGCCAGGTCGGGCGCTGGCGTCGGTTCGTTGTTGGCGCTGGCTGGGGCGGGCGGGGCAGGTTGTTGGGGCTGGGTCATCACGGGTCCGACGGAGGTGGGGGGCCCGTGGACCCCAAGTGGGCATTGTAGAATCCACCGGTTTAGCGCCACCCAACTGACCCAAGCCATGAAGCTGTTTGCCCCCCTTTTTCTAGCCGCCGCCCTTGCTTTGCCACTGACTTGTCTGCATGCCGCAGACAAGGCGCCTGCCGCCAAAGCCCCCGATGTGGCCAAAGGCGAGGCCAGCTACGCCCCTTGCGCGGCTTGCCATGGCGCCGATGGCAACTCAGGTTCTCCGGCCAACCCCAAGTTGGCAGGCCAACACCCTGAATACCTCAACAAACAGTTGCAAGAGTTCAAGTCGGGCAAACGGGCCAATGCCATCATGTCGGGCATGGTTGCAGCGCTGAGTCCAGAAGACATGAAAAACATCTCGGCCTGGTTGGGTCAGCAAAAGGCCAAACCAGGCTTTGCCAAAGACAAGCAAACCGTTGCCTTGGGCGAGCGAATTTACCGTGGCGGCATTGCCGACCGCCAAATCCCCGCTTGTGCCGGATGCCACAGCCCCAATGGGGCAGGTTTGCCATCGCAATACCCCCGTTTGAGCGGCCAACATGCCGACTACACCACCGCGCAACTCAGCGGATTTCGCGATGGTGTGCGCCTAAATAACCTGACCATGACCCAAGTCGCGGCCAAGCTCAACGACCGCGAAATCAAAGCGGTATCCGATTACATCGCCGGTCTGCGCTGAAGCCCTGAACGGGTCCTGCGCACCCAAACCGGCCATGAGGCCGGTTTTTTTTCGGACATGAGGCACAATGGTTTCAATTTGACGGAGGGCTAACATGCTCATCAAACAAACAAACAACGGACACAACCACCCCTTGGGCAGCGAGATCACCCCTGCCCAAGTCCACCACAACCGCCGCCAAATG
>CANNNH010000253.1 GCA_947505915.1 Comamonadaceae bacterium | reverse complement strand
GGGCCGAAAACGCTCGCCATTGCAGTCGGGGCAACGCAAATAAACGTCGCTCAAAAACTGCATTTCCACATGCTCAAAGCCCGACCCGCCACAGGTGGGGCAGCGCCCGTCGCCACTGTTGGCGCTGAACTTCGATGCGGTGTAGCCGCGCTGGCGTGACAAACTGGCGGTGGCCAACAGCTCTCGCAGTGGGTCCCAAGCGCCCACATAGCTGGCGGGGTTGGAGCGCGCAGTTTTGCCAATCGGTGACTGGTCGACAAACACCACATCACTTAAATGGTCCATGCCCAGCAAGCGGTCGTGCGCGCCAGGGGTTTCGGTGGCCTTGCCAAAGTGGCGCAGCAAAGCCGGGGCCAACACGTCTTGCACCAAGGTGGACTTGCCCGAACCGCTCACCCCGGTGACGCACACCAGGCGTTGCAAGGGCAGCTCGAGGTGGACGTTTTTCAGGTTGTGCTCACGCGCACCCTCGAGCACCAAGCGCGGTGTGGCGTCGGTGACCAAGCGCTTGAGGCCCAAGCCCACTTGCTTGCGACCGCCCAAATAGGCACCGGTCATGGTGTCGGCCTGCTGCAAGTCAGCTGGTGCGCCATCAAACACCACTTGGCCACCGCGCTCGCCGGGACCCGGGCCCATGTCCAAAATGCGATCAGCGGCCAACATCACCGCCGGGTCGTGCTCGACCACCACCAAGGTGTTGCCCGCGTCGCGCAAGCGCTTCATGGCTTCGGTGATGCGGCCCATGTCACGCGGGTGCAGGCCAATGCTGGGCTCGTCCAGCACAAACAAGGTGTTGACCAAGGAGGTGCCCAAGGCGGTGGTGAGGTTGATGCGCTGCACCTCGCCGCCACTCAGGCTGCAGCTTTGCCGGTCCAGCGTGAGGTAACCAATGCCCACATCGCACAGGTAGCGCAAGCGGGTGCGGATTTCGCCCAGCAACAAGGCCAGGGCCTGGGCATCGGCCCCGGCAGATTGGGCTTGCACACCGTCAAAAAACACGCGCAAGCGGTCGATGGGCATGCACATCAAGTCGTGCAGGCTCAATCCCGGCAAGGCCTCGAGTTGCTCACGCGCCCAGCCCACACCAGCCGGCAGGAAGCGCTGTGCGGCGGGCAACACGCCTGCGGCATCGGCTGCGCTGCCCACACGCCACAACAGGCTGTCGGTTTTCAGGCGTGCGCCCAGGCAACTCGGGCAACTGGTATAGCTGCGGTACTTGGATAAGAGCACCCGGATGTGCATCTTGTAAGACTTGGTCTCCAAATACGCAAAAAAGCGCCGCACCCCATACCACTGCTTGTTCCAAACGCCCTTCCATTGGGGCGAGCCCTCGATCACCCAGTGCTGTTGCTCGGGGGTGAGCTTGTACCAAGCGGTGTCGCGCGGGATGCCCGCCGTCTCGGCGTGGCGCATCAAATCGTCTTGGCACTCTTTCCAGGCCGGGGTTTGCATGGGCTTGATGGCACCGGCTCGCAAGGTGAGTTTGTCGTTGGGGATGACCAAACCAAAGTCCACCCCAATGACGCGGCCAAAACCGCGACACGCCTCGCACGCGCCCAAGGCCGAGTTGAAAGAAAACATCGACGGCGTGGGCTCGCTGTAACGCAGGTCGCTATCGGGGCAGTGCAAGCCGCTGGAAAAGCGCCACACCGTTTCAGCGGCGGCATCCACCGCAGGCACTGTTTGGGCCGTGCTGGCGGCGGCGCTGACGTCAGCGGGGGCTGTGGCGGGGGCTGCGGGCTCGGCTTGCACATGCACTTGCACACGACCCGCACCGCGCTTGAGCGCGGTCTCCAGCGCTTCCATGGCACGCGATTTTTCGACCTTGGCCAAGCGGAAACGGTCGGCCACCACGTCCAGCACCTTGCGCGTGCCCGTCACGCTGGCCACCTCGCGCTCGGCCTGGATGCGGGTGAAGCCGCTGGCCATCAACCACTGCTGCACCTCTTCTGACGTGGTGTGTGCAGGCAACTCAATGGGGAAGGTGACCACCACCCGGGGCTGGCCGGGCAGCTCAGCACTGCGGCGCAGCAACTCGGCGTAAATCGTTTCAGGCGTGTCGTGGCGCACCGGTTGTGCGGTTTGGCGGTCGAACAACTGCGCTGTGCGGGCAAACATCAGCTTCAGGTGGTCGTTGAGCTCGGTCATCGTGCCCACGGTCGAGCGCGAGCTGCGCACCGGGTTGGTTTGGTCGATGGCAATCGCTGGGGGAACGCCCTCGACCTTGTCCACCGCCGGGCGGTCCATGCGGTCCAAAAACTGGCGCGCATAGGCGCTGAAGGTCTCCACGTAACGGCGCTGGCCCTCGGCAAACAAGGTGTCAAACACCAGGCTGGATTTGCCCGAACCACTGGGCCCGGTGACCACCGTCAACTCGCCGGTGCGGATGTCGATGTCGAGGTTTTTGAGGTTGTGCTGGCGTGCACCACGAATGCGAATGAGACCCTGGGACATAACGGCTTTATTGGGGGGTGGGCAGTCATTCTAGCGAGCGCGCCGCCCCAGCAAGGCGCTGGACCGAAAATAAGCACTGGGGAGCAGCGCCGCGATCAATGGGGGCAAATCGGCACCATATGAAATCACCCAAATCGCGCCGCACTCACAGGGTTTTCCCTTGCATGCCCCCACAAAGAGGTTTTGGGTAAGTTGAGGGTAAGGGACCGGTATAAAAGTGCAACCTGTTCCAATGGACTCACCTTGCTAACCCTTCTCAACATACTCCAGTTGCTGCTCTACATTGGCTTGTTGGCGCTGATCGGCCAAGGCTTTTTGTACTTGCTCAGTGGTCAAGGGCGCGATTCCAATATGTTCTACCAGTTGTTTCAAATTCTGAACAAGCCTTGGGTTTGGTTGGCTCGGCGCATATCGCCCTCCAGGGTCGCAGACCATCAGGTTCCGTTTGTTGCATTTTTTGCCATGGGTGTGACTTACCTGGCCGTCACCTTGGCCAAGATCGAGCATTGTGTGGATGTGGCCATGCAAGGTTGTCGCTGATGAACTGGCACTACCTCTTTCTCAAATGGTCGGCTGTGCTTCAGTTGGCTTTGGGTTTGCAAGACGCAGCCATGAACCGCTTTGAGCAAATTTTGCGCAATGACCCAGATGACGTTTATGCCTTGTCCAGTCGGGCCCATATCCTGGCGGCCGAAAGCAAATGGGATGCAGCCTTAGCGGATTACGAGCGTTTGACAGCGACTGGCCGCCAAGCCAGCGCCTCCGTGTGGTTCAACAAAGGCTTTGTGCTTGAACAATTGCATCGCCTTGACCTGGCGCTTGAATGCTTTCAAAAAGCATGCGATTTGGACCCTCAACTCGACAGGGCTTGGTATGGGCTGGGTCTGGTGCTGATCCAACTCAGGCGCAGTGATGAGGCCATCGTGGCCTTGCGCCACAACACGGAATTACAACCCATGAGTCCGCATGGCTGGTACCAACTGGCCCGCGTACACATGGACCGAAGCGAAGCAGAGCAAGCAGAGAAGATCATGCGTCATCTGCAAAGCTTTGAGCCCAAGGTCGCCGCTCAACTCGAGCGCGAAACCGGTATCAAGCTGAGCTGAGGTCATCGCCCACCCCTGGTTGTAAATCGAAGGCGAAAGTCTTCAAGGGGGTGGATCAACCGTCGTAAAGGCGGATTTTGAAGAGGAGAAACCTGTGGAGATTACCCAGAACCAAAGAGAATACTGGCAAAAAAACCTCAACATCACCGCCATCTTGATGGGCGTGTGGTTTGTGGTGACTTTTGTCATGGCCTACTTTGCGCGCGATTTGAATTTCACTTTTTTCGGATGGCCTTTTAGCTTT
>CANNNH010000252.1 GCA_947505915.1 Comamonadaceae bacterium | reverse complement strand
TCTGGCAACGAGCGCTATGGTTTGCATGTGGATGCCTTTGGCAGGCACAGCAGTGACATGGGTGTGCCAGATACCTTGGCCTGTACGAAGTCGGGCTCTAGTGTCTCAGCCAAGGCCATTTGTAATTCAGCCAACATCAGCCGTGGTTATGCCTTGGGCGGCTCGGTCTTTTGGGACAAAGGTTATCTGGGCTTGTCAGGCACGCACTACAACAGCACTTACGGTACGGTGGCCGAGGATACGGTGACCATAGGCATGCAAAGCGATCGCTATGCCTTGGAAACTGAAATCCGCCATCCTATAAGCGGCTGGGACAACATGCGGGTGCAGTTCACCAACACCGATTACCAACACACGGAATACGAATCGGGCGCGGTTGGCACGGTGTTTAGCCAAGAGGGGCAAGAGCTGCGCTGGAGCGCCAAGCACCAAGCCGTGGCCAGCGCTTGGGGGCAGTGGCAAGGCGTTGTAGGCTGGCAGGGTGAAGACAGCCGCTTTGCGGCCAATGGCGCTGAGGCCTTCATGCCGTCTACCCAAACCCGCCAATCAGCGATTTACTGGGTTGAAGATCTGAAAAAACCATGGGGAGGTTTCAGTTTTGGGCTGCGTTCCGAAGCTGTCAAAGTCAATGGCGATGCCTTCGACCCAGATAAAGACGGGTCGACCCGTTACACCGCTGCGACCACCAAAACGTTCTCGCCTATCAGCACTTCATTGGGCGTGTTGTACAAGATCAGCTCCGATGTGTCGCTCAAAGCCCATGGGGCGCGTACCGCACGAGCGCCCAAAGACTATGAACTGCGTGCCGACGGTGTGCATGTGGCCACCGCCGCTTATGAGCAAGGCTCGGTTTCTTTGCAAACCGAAAAAGCACGTCAAATGGACATCGGCATGGAATGGGGGCAGGGGCCGCACACCGCCAGCCTGAATTACTTTGACAACCGCTTTAGCGATTACATCGGTTTGAATGCCACAGGCCATGTGGTCAATGGCGATGGTGTTGTCGGTGGCGCAGGTACAGACACCGTTGCTTGTACCAGTGCAGACGCCGACAACGATTGCTGGGACAAGTATGCGTTTAGGGCGGTGCGAGCCCACTTCAAAGGCTGGGAAGCCATGGCGCAACTGCGTTTAAGTGGCAGCAGCGGCTTGTTTCCAGCCATCAATGGGCTTGCCTTGTGGGATCTCAAATTACGGGCGGATTCCGTTCGTGCCAGCAACCTTGACACGGGAGAAGCATTGCCGCGTATCGCACCCTTTCGTTGGGGGACAAGCTTGTCAAGGCAGTCTGGGCCTTGGCGTTGGTCGCTGGGGATGGACAAGGCACAAGCCCCACGCTTGGCGTCCACTCAGGTGGCCACCGCCGGTTACACCTTGTGGAACACCCAACTCAGTTACAGACAAACCATCCAAGCCAACCAAGCTGTGTGGTACCTCAAGGTTGACAACCTGACAGACAAATTGGCATACCCCGCAACCTCTGTGTTGACCACCACCGCTGCAGACACGGTGACGGGCCGTCCCAAGGCGCCGTTGCCTGGCAGAAACATCAAATTGGGTTTGCAACTTTATTTCTAAAAGACTCCTCTGAGACCCTTGAATATGACATTGGTTTGGATTTTGTTGGCGTGTGTGCTTTCGACTGTAGGGAGCATGCTCGTCGCTTTTTGGGCGGCCCATAAAGTGCCCAATAAAGTACTGTCCTTGATGGTGGCTTTTTCAGCTGGAACCATGCTGTCTGCCGCTTTGCTCGATGTGCTTCCCGAGGCGTTAGAAAACGAGGGTGTAGACCCCCATCGCTTGTTTGGGGTTTTACTCATTTCCTTGCTAGGGTTTTATTTTTTGGAACGAAGCGCTTTGTGGCGACATCAGCATGCTGGTGTATTGCCTACAGATAGCGCCGCCGAGCGGGGATTGCTGCCTGCAAGCTACGCCTTGATGGTCGGGGACGCCGTACATAATTTTGTCGATGGATTGTTGATTGCAGGCGCCTTCATGGCTGACCCTTGGTTGGGCGTTACCACCACAGCAGCCATCTTTGCCCATGAGCTGCCGCAAGAAATAGCAGAATTTGCCATTTACTTTTCTTCGGGCTGGTCCAAAGGCAAAGCTTTGCGCCTCAACCTGATGGGTGGCTTGAGCAGCTTGCTGGGCGCTGGTGTGGGTTGGATGTTGTTAGAGCCAGGCCCCAGCATTTCTTACGTTTTAATGATCACTGTGGCCAGTTTTACCTATATATCTTTGACCGATTTGATTCCCTACTTACACAAAAAACATGCGCAAGATGGTTTTTTTCGTCAAACCGCGCTGCTGTTGCTGGGCGTTGCTTGGCTGCCCGCCTTGGCCATGTGGATGCCGCACTGATTCCCCCAATGTTGTTTGTCATCTTCTAGAATGGAAAAATCTAGATTGGAAAAATCATGAAACACTTATTTGCTCGCTTAGCTACCTTGCCCCTCTTGTTATGTTGCACTTGGTCGATGGCTGGCGACAAACACGCCGCCCACTCGCACGGCGTTGGCAACTTGGAGCTGGTGGTGCAGGGCTCCAGTGTGAAAGCCAGTTTTGAAATACCGATGGAAAGCCTGCTGGGCTTTGAGCACTTGCCGCGAACCCCTGCACAAAAAAAGGCCATGGCGGATTTGCAAACTGCGACTGCTCAAGCCAGTTACTTCATCACACTGCCTGCGGCGGCGGACTGTCAGCCCAAGTCTTTGCAAGTCAACGCAGATATGTTCAAGGGTCAAAAATCTGAGCACAGCGACTTGGATGCAGAGCTCGAGTTCAGTTGCGCTCAGCCCAGCGCCTTAAAGCAGCTTGAAATTCCCTTGTTCAAAAAACACCCGCGGCTCAGTAGCCTGAAGGTCGATATGGTGAGTCCCAAAGGGCAGGCCAGCGTCACACTCAAAGCCAAAGACCCTGTGCTTCGCTGGTAGACCGTGACCCACGCCCTACAGCTTTCGCAACTCTCTCACGCTTGGGGCAATGCGCCGCCTTTGTTTGATATTGCACAGCTGGCGCTGTTGCAGGGTGAACACTTGTTTATTCAAGGCCCGAGCGGCTGCGGCAAAAGTACCTTGCTGGGCATGTTGGCAGGCGTGATTGAGGTCAGCCACGGCCAACTCGAGGTGCTGGGGCAAGACATGGTGAAGCTAAACAGCGTTGGGCGAGACCGCTTGCGCGGCGAACACATGGGTGTGATTTTTCAGCAATTCAATTTGCTGCCCTACCTTGATGTGCAGGCCAATGTGCTGTTGCCTACCCGCTTGTTTCCCAGCCGTGCGCAGGCTGCCGCCCAAGAATGGGGCGACGCCCAAAGCCAAGCGCTGCATTTGATCCAGACCTTGGGCTTATCCCCAAGCGTGTGGCAGCAACCGGTCCATCAGTTGTCTGTCGGTCAGCAGCAGCGTGTGGCCGCGGTACGTGCCCTGATGGGCAGCCCACGCTTGGTGATTGCCGATGAGCCCACCTCGGCTTTGGACGACGCCAATCAGCTTGAATTTCTCGACCTACTATTGGACACCGCCCGCCGACAAGCTGCCAGCGTGGTCATGGTCAGCCACAACCCCCATTTGGCCCAGCGCTTCGACCATATGTTTGCCATGCCTTTAAGGAGCCGCGCATGATGTGGTTGAACCTGGCTTGGCGCAGTGCGTGGTCGCGCAAGCAGGCGCTGGCCATGGTGATGGTGTCCGTCAGTGTGTCGGTGCTGATCTTGTTGGGCGTACAGCAACTGCGCGAGGACGCCAAACGCAGTTTCTCCAATGCCTTGAGCGGCGTGGACTTGATCGTGGGGCCGCGTGG
>CANNNH010000251.1 GCA_947505915.1 Comamonadaceae bacterium | reverse complement strand
TGGTGGGCACCATTCCCGTGTGGGGAACGCAGGTGCTTTTGTGCAAACGCAATATCGAGCCGCGCAAAGGATTTTGGACCTTGCCTGCGGGCTTCATGGAACTGCACGAATCCTTGGCCCAAGGCGCGGCACGAGAAACCGACGAAGAGGCTGGCGCCCAGTTCGAGATTCAAGCGCTGTTCACGGTGATCGATGTGCCCAAGGTCGGGCAAGTGCATTTCTTCTTCCTCGCCAAGCTTCAAAGCGATCAGTTCAACCCCGGCCATGAAACCATGGAGGCCAAACTGTTTGAAGAAGCCGACATCCCTTGGGACGACTTGGCGTTTCGCACCGTGGGCGAGACTTTGAAGACGTTTTACGCCGACCGCGCTTCTGGCGAGTTTGGTTTTCACCAGTTCGTTATCAGCTAGACCTGTCATTGCGAGGCCGTAGGCCGAAGCAATCTCTCGTCCGAAGCAACCTATCGTCCGAAGCAATCTCTTCCACGGCGAACGTCGCAGGCTCGGCCTCGCCTCCATGCTTGCACAACGTCGGCTACGGCCGACCTGCAACACTCGCCTTATGAGACTTACCAGGACTCAGTGAATATCGGTCATTGCAAAGAGCGCTGCGACGAAGCAAACTGCCGAATAGATTGTTTAACCTCTTTCGCAAAGACTGTGAGATTGCTCTTCATTTGCTCACAATGAATTGCCCACCGGACAAGGCACGGGGCGCAGGTCGGCCGCAGCCGACGTTGTGCAAGCATGGAGGCGAGGCCGAGCCTGCGACACGGGCAGATTGCTTCGGGGCGATGCCCCTCGCAATGACGGAAGGTTGCTTCTTCGCTACTTACCACCCAACCCCATGCTTCTGGTGATGACCTCTTTCATGATCTCGTTGGTGCCACCATAAATGCGCTGCACCCTTGCATCGGCATAGGCGCGGGTGATGGGGTACTCCCACATGAAGCCGCTACCGCCGTGCAGCTGCACACAAGCGTCCATCACCTTGCATTGCAAATCGGTACACCAATACTTCGCCATGCTGGCAGTGGCAGTGTCCAGTTTGTCTTGCAAAAGCAGTTCGGTGCATTTGTCCACAAACACCTGTGCAATTTGCACCTCGGTTTGCAGCTCGGCCAAGGTAAAGCGGGTGTGTTGAAACGCAGCCACCGCTTGGCCAAACACTTGGCGTTGCTTGACGTAGTCAATGGTCCAACCAATGGCTGCTTGGGCAGCGGCGACCGCGCCAATGGCGATTTGTAAACGCTCCCACGGTAGCTGCTCCATCAGGCAAATAAAGCCTTTGTTCAGCATGGCGTCTCCACCTAACAAAGCCTCAGCAGGTAAACGCACGTTATCGAAAAACAGCTCGCAGGTGTCTTGCGCCTTGAGCCCCAATTTTTTCAGCGGCTTGCCTTTGGTGAAGCCTGGTGTAACTGCCTCCAGCAAGAACAGACTGGTTCCCTTGGCCCCTGCGGCTGGGTTGGTTTTGGCTACCACAATCACCAAGTCAGAGTGCCATCCATTGGTGATATAAGTTTTGCTGCCGCTGAGCACAAACGAGCCATCGGCTTGCGCCATGGCGGTGGTTTTGATGCCTTGCAAATCACTTCCAGCCGCCGGTTCTGTCATGGCAATCGCGCCGACCATGTCGCCTCGGGCCATGGCAGGCAAATAGCGCTGCTTTTGCGCCTGCGTGCCGTAGTGCTGGAGATAGGGCGCGACGATTTCGGTATGCAAACCGTAGCCTATGCCGCTGAAACCGGCCGCGCTCAGCTCTTCCATTTGGATGATGGAATACAGCTTGTCGGCACCGAAGCCGCCATTAGCCTCGGGCTGGGTCATGCACAAAAAACCCAAAGCACCGGCCTTGGCCCACACCTGCTTGTCCACATAGCCCTGCTCTTCCCAAGCGGCATGGTGGGGCGCAATTTCTTCTGCCATGAAACGGCGAAAACTGTCTCGA
Organism: Comamonadaceae bacterium; assembly: GCA_947505915.1. The sequence continues at coordinate 1,861 of CANNNH010000251.1, read as the reverse complement.
AAAGCCTGATGTTCCGGGCTGAAAAGTGTGCGTTCGATCATGCTTGTCTCCAAAGCGTAACGAGAGGGAAAACCCTTTAGCGTATCTTCCTATAATTTTTGATTTACTTGCAACGGAGACTACCCCATGGTTTGGCAACAAATTTACGATCCCTTAGACAATATGTTGTTGTCTACTTTGTTGGCAGCCGTGCCCGTGGTGGTGATGTTGGTCGGCCTGGGCTTTTTGCACATGAAGGCGCACATCGCCGCAGGTGCAGGCTTGCTTGCTGCTCTTGTGATTGCGATAGCTGTTTATGGCATGCCCAACGAAATGGCGGCCAGTGCAGCACTCTATGGCGGCCTGAATGGCTTGCTGCCCATTGGCTGGATTGTGCTCAACATCATATTTTTACACCAACTGACTGAGCAAAACGGCAGCTTTAAGGTGTTGCAAGACTCGATTGCTGGCATCACCGAAGACCGCCGCTTGCAGTTGCTGCTGATTGCCTTTGCATTTGGCGCTTTCTTTGAAGGTGCAGCCGGTTTTGGTACCCCTGTGGCGGTCACCGCAGCCATCTTGATTGGCCTGGGCTTTTCACCCTTGGCCGCCTCGGGCTTGTCGCTGATTGCCAATACCGCACCTGTCGCTTTTGGCGCTTTGGGTACTCCCATCATTACCTTGGCCAAGGTGCATGGCTACGACGCCATGGAAGTCTCCATGATGGTGGGTCGCCAATTGCCTTTCTTCTCCTTGCTTGTTCCGTTCTGGCTGATTTGGGCCTTCGCGGGACGTCGTGCCATGTGGGATATTTGGCCCGCTATTTTGGTGACGGGGGCAAGCTTTGCCATCATGCAATTCTTGGTTTCCAACTACATTGGCCCAGAGTTGGTCGACATCATTGCAGCTGTCGTCAGCATGGCCAGCTTGGTCACCTTCTTGCGCTACTGGCAGCCAAAAACCATTTGGACCTCGGTTTCATTGAAAGGCCATGAAACTACCGGCGGCGAAGCGCAAGCACCGCGTGCTGTCACTGTTCATTCGCGTGACGCCATCATCCGCGCTTGGACGCCTTGGGCCATCCTCACAGTCTTTATCTTTGTTTGGGGACTGCCCCCAGTCAAAGCCTATCTCAACAGTTTGTTCGCACCGCAATTTCTCATGGATGGTTTGCACAACCTGATTGAAAAAATGCCGCCGGTGGTGCCTGTTCCGAAAACCGAAAGTGCCATTTACACATTGAATCTGCTGTCTTCCACAGGCACCGGCATTTTGCTGTCGGCTATCGTGGGCGGCTTGGTAATGAAATACAACCCTCTCAATATGGTCCGGATTTTCTTCTCCACCTTGTGGCTTGTTCGTTATTCATTGCTGACCATTGTGTTGATGCTGGCGCTGGGCTACCTCACCCGTTACTCTGGCACCGACACCACTTTGGGCTTGGCCTTTGCCAATACCGGCGTCTTCTACCCCTTCTTTGGCACCTTGATGGGCTGGCTGGGCGTGGCGCTGACGGGCTCTGACACGGCTTCCAATGTGCTGTTTGGCGGTATGCAAAAAGTCGCGGCTGAACAGCTGGGCTTGTCGCCCAACCTCATGGGCGCGGCCAACAGCTCTGGCGGCGTGATGGGCAAAATGATTGATGCCCAGTCCATCGTGGTGGCCTCCACCGCCACCCGTTGGTTCAACCACGAAGGCGACATCCTGCGCTATGTGTTTTTCCACTCCATCGCATTGGCCTGTTTAGTCGGCATCTTGGTGACCCTGCAAGCCTATGTCTTCCCCTTCACCTTGATGGTGGTGCACTGATTTTCAACCTTTGGGAGGATTGCAATGAAAGCTTCAACCTTGTTGGTTTGCGTCATGGGTGCGGGTCTGATGG
>CANNNH010000250.1 GCA_947505915.1 Comamonadaceae bacterium | reverse complement strand
CTACGAGCGCCTCAAGGGCAAAAACGGCGGTGCCACCGTGTTCCAACCTTTGTCCACCGGCATCACTTTCGCCCTGACCGAAAAAGCCCCGGGCGACAAGATTCCCCTGATCACCGCTGGCTATGGCCGCAGCGAATCGGCCGATGGCCAGGTGTTCAAGTGGAACTTCCCGCTGACCGGCACCTATTGGGGTGCTGCCGATATTTTGATCCAGCACCTGGCGGCCAAAGAAGGTGGCTTTGACAAACTCAAGGGCAAAAAAATCACCTTGGTTTATCACGACAGCCCGTATGGCAAAGAGCCCATTCCTTTGTTGCAAGAGCGCGCCGCCATGCATGGCTTTGTGCTGACCTTGTTGCCCGTGGCCCACCCCGGCGTGGAGCAAAAAGCCACGTGGTTGCAAATCCGCCAAAACCGCCCTGACTATGTGCTCAACTGGGGTTGGGGTGTGATGAACTCCACCGCCCTCAAAGAGGCCGTGGCCACGGGCTTTCCGCGCGACAAGATGTACGGCGTGTGGTGGGCCGGTGCCGAGCCCGATGTGAAAGACGTGGGAGACGGCGCCAAAGGCTACAACGCCTTGGCCTTGCAACACGGTGCTGAGCCCAATTCGGCGGTGGTCAAAGAGGTTTTGGCCAAGGTGCACGACAAAGGCCAAGGCACAGGCCCCAAAGCCGAGGTGGGTGAGGTCTTGTACATGCGTGGTTTGACCGCTGGCATGTTTGCCGTCGAAGGTGTGCGCGCTGCGCAAGAGCGCTTTGGCAAAGGCAAGTGGGTGTCAGCCGAGCAAGCGCGCTGGGGCTATGAAAACCTCAACCTGACCCAAGCCAAGCTCGACGCCTTGGGCTTCAAGGGCGTGATGCGCCCCATCTCCACCTCCTGCGCAGACCACCAGGGCGCTTCCTGGGCCCGCATGCACCAGTGGGATGGCAAAAAGTGGAACTTCACCAGTGACTGGATGCAACAAGACGACGCGATCATCAAACCCATGATCAAGGCCGCCGCTGACAAGTACGCTGCCGAGAAAAAGTGGACACGCCGCACCGGTCAAGACTGCCAGTCGTGATCGGTAAGGCCGGGTTTGTGGGCGCCCCAGGCGCGTGCGAATCCGGCCGGGGGCTCAGCCGAGCCCCCAATCGCCAGGCTTGCGCTGCAGGCTTGGCGATTGGTTGAACAAGGCAAGACATGGAACCCAACAACATCGTTCTCAACGTCAATGGCATCGAGGTCATCTACAACCACGTCATCTTGGTTTTGAAGGGTGTGTCATTGCAGGTACCCAACGGCAAGATCGTCACCATTTTGGGCGGCAATGGCGCGGGCAAGACCACCACCTTGCGCGCCGTGTCCAATTTGTTGCACGGCCAGCGAGGCGAGGTCACCAAGGGCAGCATTGAGCTGCGCGGCGAGCGCATTGAAAACCTCTCGCCGGCTGATTTGGTGCAGCGCGGTGTGGTCCAGGTGATGGAGGGGCGGCATTGCTTTGCCCACCTGACGATTGAAGAAAACCTCATGACCGGCAGTTACACCCGCAGCGACAAGGGCGAGATCGCGGCCAATTTGGAAAAGGTCTACAACTACTTCCCGCGTTTGAAAACCCGCCGCACGTCTCAGGCCGCTTACACCTCGGGGGGCGAGCAGCAAATGTGTGCCATTGGTCGCGCATTGATGGCCAACCCCAACATGGTGTTGCTCGACGAACCGTCCATGGGTTTGGCGCCGCAAATCGTGGAAGAGGTGTTCAACATCGTCAAAGACCTCAACGAGAAAGAAAAGGTCACCTTTTTGTTGGCCGAGCAAAACACCAACATGGCTTTGAAGTACGCCGACTATGGCTACATCATGGAGTCGGGGCGCATCGTCATGGACGGCGTGGCCAGCGACTTGGCCAACAACGAAGACGTGAAAGAGTTTTACCTGGGCATGGGTGGCGGTGAGCGCAAGAGCTTCAAAGAAGTCAAAAGTTATAAGCGGCGCAAGCGCTGGTTGGCTTGACCGCTTTTTCTCAAGCTCCCGCCTCTTCTTTCAACCTTCGCGCGATGCCCCACCCGTGCGCCGCGCCGGACACACGGAAACGCCCCATGAACGCCTTTTACGACGCCCTTGAACAACGCAGCCTCGATCAACGCGAGTCCGAGTTGCTGACCGCCTTGCCTTTGCAAGTGGCCCATGCCCAAGCCCACAGCGAGGCTTTTGCACACATCTTGGCGGGCGTGGACGCGCACAGCATCACCAACCGTGTGGCCTTGGCCCAATTGCCGGTGACGCGCAAGAGCGAATTGTTTGAGCGCCAACAAGCCGAGCGCGCGCGCCACGCCTTTGGCGGCTTTGCCAGCATGGGTTTTGGACCGAACATGCCGCGCGTGTTTGCCAGCCCAGGCCCCATTTATGAGCCCGAGGGCACGCGGCGCGATTACTGGCGCATGGCCCGGGCCATGTACGCAGCTGGTTTTCGATCGGGTGAGTTGATCCACAACTGCTTCAGCTACCACTTTGTGCCCGCGGGCTCCATGATGGAAACCGGGGCCCATGCCTTGGGCTGCACCGTGTTCCCCGGTGGCACGGGTCAAACCGAGCAACAGGTGCAGGCCATGGCCGAGTTGCGCCCGGCGGGCTACATTGGCACACCGAGTTTTTTGAAAATCATTGTCGAGAAGGCTGCTGAAATGGGCGTGGCCCTGCCCAGCTTGACCAAGGCCATGTTGGGTGGCGAGGCCTTTCCCCCTTCGCTGCGCGATTGGTTGGCCGAGCGCGGCATCCATGCCTACCAGTGCTTTGCCACCGCCGATTTGGGCTTGATTGCTTATGAAACCTCTGCGCGCGAAGGCTTGGTGCTGGAAGAGCAAGTGATTGTTGAAATCGTGCGACCTGGTACCGGTGACCCCGTGGCCCCTGGTGAGGTGGGTGAATTGGTGGTGACCTCGCTCAACCCCGACTACCCCTTGATTCGCTTTGGCACGGGCGACCTCACTGCCATCTTGCCTGGCCCTTGCCCCACGGGGCGCACCAACACCCGCATCAAGGGGTGGATGGGCCGCGCCGATCAAACCACCAAGGTGCGCGGCATGTTTGTGCACCCGTCGCAAGTGGCCCAAGTGCTCAAGCGATTCCCTGCCTTGGGCCGGGGCCGTTTGGTGGTCAGTGGCGAGATGGCCAACGACCAAATGACCTTGAAGGTCGAAGCCGACAACGCATCTCTCGAGTTGGCCCAACAACTGGGTGACGCGGTGCGCGAAGTGACCAAACTGCGCGCCACCATTGAGTGGGCCGAACCCAACACCTTGCCCAACGACGGCAAGGTGATTGAGGACGCACGCAGTTACCGCTAGGGCGAGAGCGCTTTGACCCTGCCGGTGTTGAGGGTTTGACCCAAATCAAACAAGCCCGCTTCATTGGCATTGATGGACATTTACGTAATACCCACGATGCGATGCGCCGCGTTCACTTGGTAGCATCACATACTTATAGATTGGAGACTTGAGACGAAAAACACGTGGATGAAACTGGCCTCACTGGCCTTGGCGCTGGGTCCAGTGGCAGGCATTGCCGCCGATTACCCCATCAAAGACAAAACCGTCACCCTGATCGTGCCCTTTGCAGCCGGTGGCCCCACCGACCGCGTGGCGCGTGATTTGGCCGAGGCCATGCGCAAAACCTTGGGCGCGAGCGTGGTGGTGGAAAACGCCGCCGGTGGCCCGGGTGGCTTGATTGGCGCGGCGAAAGTGGCCAAGGCCAACCCCGATGGCCCTACTTTGTTGGTTCACCACACTGCCATGCGCACCTTCCCCTCACTGGTGCGCAACCTGCCATTCAAGGT
>CANNNH010000249.1 GCA_947505915.1 Comamonadaceae bacterium | reverse complement strand
TGGCGACACCCAAAGAATAACTAATATATTTGAACTTTTCCATAAAATCACCTTTATTGAAAACAAATTTTGTTAAATCGCAGTTTAGGAGTTAATCTCCAATTTACATAAGCAATTCGTCGGAAGTTCTTGCCGTTAAAGCTCTTTTAAGCAGATTCATTAGATAAACCTTCAGAACTTACCCACTTAGTACCCACAAACTAGCCTGCTATTGAAATTGAAATACAACACCAAGGGCATAATGTTCTTCACTTGTTGAAAAACAAGCCGCTAGGGGTGCTGAGGTCTTTTTCCAAGACCAAAGCTGAGAAAGTCCCTTTGAACCTGATTGAGGTAATCCTCGCGCAGGGAAGCACGGCATAGTACTGATCCCTTTTTGGGGAAAGGTCATCAAACTACCGCGCCGAACTGCCATTTCTTTGAAAGAAACAAATGGCGTCCACTTACCCTTCTGCCAACTCTGTATTGGCCCCAGTGGCGGCGTCCGAGCGCGTCTTCACCGGTTTCAGTCATGCCTCTTTGTGGTTCAGCCTTGGCGTGGGCCTTTTGGTCATACAGATTGGTGCCTATTTGGTACCAGCCATGGGCACACAAGATGCCTTGTTGGCCATTTTTCTGGGCTCGCTGCTTGGCTCGGGTTTGGTGGCATGGGTAGCCAAATTGGGATGCGACACAGGACTGTCTAGCGCGGGTTTGATGCACCAGGTCTACGGCAGTGGTTTTGCCAAACTTCCTATTGTTCTCAATGTCATTCAATTGGTGGGTTGGACATCCTTTGAATTGGTCATCATGCGAGAGGGCACCCTCGCCATGGGAGAGCAACACTTAGGTTGGTCTGGTAACTATTTGGTCATTGCGACAGTTTTTTGGGGCAGTATTTTGACTTTGCTGATGGCAAGTTCCATGCTGGGTTTGGTGCGAAATTTTGTCAGCAGGTTTGGCTTACCGTTGGTGGTCATTTCACTGGCGTGGTTGACTTGGCAATTTCTGGGTGTTTTGCAAACCCAAGATGTTTCTGCTTTTTGGAACCGGCAAGGAAACAACAGCATGGGTTTTTTGTCCGCCATTGACTTGGTCATCGCCATGCCAGTCTCGTGGTTGCCCTTGGTCGCAGACTATGCGCGTCACGGCAAAAACAGCCGTACCGCTATGTCTGCCACTTGGCTGGGTTACGCGCTTGCCAATATTTGGTGCTACTCACTTGGTGTTTTGGTTGTGAGTGTTTCTTCGCCAGACATCAACTTGGTCAGCACCTTGTTACTGGCCCAAGGTGGCTTGTTGGCCCTTGGCTTGATTTTGATTGACGAGTTGGACAACGCTTATGGCGATGTGTATTCGGCCTCTCTCAATAGCCACAGCTTACTCAGCCATTGGAGCATCAGAAAATGGGGATTACTGATCGCAGTGGGCTGCACCTTGCTGGCCATTGTGTTGCCTATGCACAGCCTAGAGCCGTTTTTACTGATGCTCAGCTCTGTCTTTATTCCGCTGTACGGCGTGATTTTGGGTCGTGCTGGGAAAGCCCCTCTTTCCAACGCATCACGCAGCATCTACCTTTTGCCTGCATTGATTTGGCTGATTGGCATTGCAGTGTTCCATTTGTCAGCGCAATTCTGGCCCCAGTTGGGGTCTGCTCTGCCCAGCTTGGCCGTTAGCCTGAGTTTGGCTTGGCTAACCCGAGCAAACCCAGCTAAGGATGACTCAGCACATGCATAAGCTCAGGGGCAAAGCCATGGTTCAAAGGGCCGTGGCCTTGACCGGTGGTCACGCTCGCTCCAGCTTGAATGGCAGCCAAAATATAGCTTCTGGCCTGCACCACAGCGTCTGTCAAATTCAGACCAAGCGCCCAGTGACTGGCAATCGCAGAAGACAAGGTGCAACCCGTTCCATGCACATTTCGGCTGCTGATGCGCTTGCTGCGCAAGCTACGCGAGGTAGCGTCAGCCAACAAAAGAACGTCCACGACATCCTCTCCTTGCAAATGACCACCCTTGAGCAACACCGATGCAGCGCCCATGGCCTGCAAATCCGCACAGGCTTGTCGCAAAGCCTCCTCGTGCGGCACGGGTCTTCCCAACAGCAAAGCAGCTTCATCCAAATTGGGCGTGATGAGTTGAACCCGAGGAAACAACTCACGCACCAACACAGCGACAGTTTCGTCAGCAATCAATTTATCGCCGCTGGTGGCAACCATCACAGGGTCCAACACCACCCGCTGAAGCTGATAGTGGTCAATCGCCCACGCCACGACCTCCACCACCTCGGGAGAATGCAGCATGCCAATTTTGACGGCGTCCACCCCAATATCGTCCAACACAGATTGCAACTGTGCTTTCAAAAAAGCAGCAGGCACCGATTGAATAGCTTGCACACCCATGGTGTTTTGCGCCGTCAAAGCGGTGATTGCGGTCATGCCGTAACAACCAAGCGCAGCAAAAGTTTTCAAATCGGCTTGTATGCCTGCGCCGCCGCCAGAATCAGATCCAGCGATGGTCAAGACACGGGGGTAATGGGCATGGGCAGCAGTGTTCATGGTTGGGATTATCCTCAGGTCAAGGTGGCCAGTCTTTCAAAGGCAGGGCTTTGATGGCTTCTCAACATTGTGTTGTTTTAGGGGCTGGCTTGATGGGTCGCTTGATGGCATGGGCATTGAGTGAGCAAGGCCATGAAGTGCAGGTTCATGAAGCACAGGCAGCCTCCGTCCAAGGATCCGCGGCTTGGGTTGCTGCTGCCATGCTTGCACCTTTGGCAGAGTCAGCGATCACAGAACTGAATGTGGTCAAGATGGGGGCCTATGGCCTCACGCGGTGGCCAAGCCTATTGGCTCAACTTCAGAAGAAAGTGTATTTCCAACAGCTTGGAACCTTGGTGGTATGGCACAGGCAGGACTTGCCTGAAGCCAACAGGTTTGCAAGCAAGTTGGGCGAAACACGCAAACATCTGCCTGAACTTGAAGCGCCGGTTTCTTTGGACCGACAGGCGTTGCAAGCACTAGAGCCCTCACTGGCCGAATCATTTCAGCAAGGACTGTTTTTGCCTGGTGAAGCCCAATTGGACAACCGCCAATTGCTGGATGCCTTGATGCATCAACTCAACAACCCATTGGTTAGCCTGCACTATTCAAGCGCAGTTTCACCAGCGCAATTCACGCAAGCCGATTGGGTCATAGACTGCCGAGGTGTAGGTGCTCGATCAGACTGGAACCATTTGCGCGGCGTCAGAGGCGAGGTTGTGCGGGTACACGCACCTGAAGTTCAGTTGAGCCGTCCTTTAAGGCTGATCCATCCGCGCTACCCCCTGTACATTGCGCCCAAACAAGATGGTGTTTTCGTCATTGGGGCCACTGAAATTGAAAGTGATGACATGTCTCCCGCAAGTGTTCGCTCCAGCCTCGAACTCTTAAGCGCCGCCTACAGCGTTCACAAAGGGTTTGCTGAAGCGCGTATTTTAGAAATCAGCGCCCAAGTTCGACCTACACTGGCTGATAACCTCCCAGCGATTCGCTTGCAGGGTCAACACCATATCCATATCAATGGTCTTTACCGCCACGGGTTTTTGATCGCGCCTGCCCTGTTGGATGCCGCCTTGGGACTGATGGCAGGAAGCCATGAACTCGCTCAATCTTTAGGTATTCGCGTCATGCAGGAGAAGCAGGCATGATGGTTTGGATCAATCAAAAACCCTGTGAGTTACAACAGGGATCTACCTTGAAAGAGGCGATTGAACTTGCCCAAATCACCCCTCCCTTTGCGGCAGCGGTGAACACCCAATTTGTACCTAAAACGCTGTACCACCAAACATTGCTGAATGACAACGACAAAATTGAACTCATT
>CANNNH010000248.1 GCA_947505915.1 Comamonadaceae bacterium | reverse complement strand
TGCCCTCTTTGTCGTTACCGGCTTCGACGTAACGCACAAAATAGGTGCCAGTGCGGCGGTCGCGGTCTTCCACGGTGAAGCCCGTGCGGTCCAGCGCCAAACTAACGCGGCGCCAAGCGATGTCAAAACCTTCATTCATGAGAATTGACGTTTGTCCGGAGATGTTTTCGGCCTTTGCTGAGGGACTGGGCACATTGGCCTGGCTCACCGCTTGATCGGCTTGCTGGGCGGGGGCCCCGAGTTTGAGCATCAAGCGGCGCAGAAATTCGTTTTCCAAGCCCGGGTCGCTGGGCCGGGGTTGCCAAACAGTTGAGGTATTGATCACACTGGAATAAACCTCGACCATTCCCCGGTGGCTGACGCGGATTTCGGTGGACTGCGCTGTCAGGGGTTCAATTTGGGTGCGGTATTTGTCACGCTCGCCGGTGGAGTAAAGGCTGTCGACAACTTTGCCCAATGTGCGGCGGAGCAAATCTTGCGGTAACTTCGCACGGTTTTCTGCCCATTCGGTTTCGAGCAAACCCAAAACCTGGTTTTCTTGGGTGAGGATGAAACCGCTTTCTTTCCAGAAGTCCCGCACGATGGGGTAAATCTGGTCCACCGAGCGGCCCACCACCAACCAGCGGTCACTGCCCAAGCGCTCCAAGCGCACATCGCCCATGGCGTTGGTCACGGCGGTGCCACGCGGTGCGGCGCGGTTGTTGTTGAACTCGTTGGCACTCACCCCCACACCCGGCAGGGCGTAGCGGGATTCACGGCCAATTTGGCTCAGGTCTGGCGGCACATCGAGTTTGGTGCCCTTGGCTTCGCCTTGGGTTTTGTAGTCCACCTTCGAGTCGGGGATCACGCTGCCACATCCGGCCAGCACGGCAGCGAGCACGCAAAGGCTCAGTCGCAAGGAAAACGGGGCAAGACGGGTCATGGGGTGTTTCATGTGTGAGGGGTTCAGGCCAGCAGGCCGCTGGCGCGCAAAGCAGACTCCACCACCGCGTGGTACTGGGAGGACAAGGGGGTCAAAGGCAAGCGCATAGCGGGTCCACACAGTCCCAACTTGGCCATGGCCCATTTGAGGGGGATGGGGTTGGCTTCGACAAACAAATGTTTGTGCAAGGGCAAAAGCTTGAACTGGATGTCCATGGCGGTGCGGTGGTCGCCCGCCAAAGCCGCTGCGCACAACTGGTGCATCAAGGCAGGGGCCACATTGGCCGTCACACTGATGTTGCCTTGTCCGCCGCACATCATCAGGGCCACGGCGGTGGGGTCGTCTCCCGAATAAATGGCAAAGCCCTTGGGCGCTTCGCGGATCAGCCATTGGGCGCGTTCGATGTTGCCGGTGGCCTCTTTGATGCCTATAACGCCGGGCACTTGGGCCAAACGCATCACGGTGTCGTGCTGCATATCGGCCACGGTGCGGCCCGGTACGTTGTAGAGCACCAAGGGCAAATCAACCGCTTGGGCAATGGCTTTGAAATGTTGGAACAAACCCTCTTGGGTGGGCTTGTTGTAATAGGGCACCACTTGCAACTGGCAATCGGCGCCCACGTCTTTGGCACGCCGGGCCAGTTCGATGGCCTCGGCTGTCGAGTTGGCCCCACAACCGGCCATGATGGGGATGCGCCCCTTGGCTTGCTCGACGCAGACCCGGATGATGTCCAAATGCTCTTGCACGCTGACGGTGGGGGATTCGCCGGTGGTGCCGACCGCCACAATGCAATCGGTGCCTTGGTCCACATGCCAATCCACCAAACGGCGCAGACCTGGGTAGTCGATGGCGCCGTCCTCAAGCATGGGGGTGGCCAAGGCCACAATGCTGCCAGTGATGCTGATCATGTCCAAGTCTCGGTCAGGGAAAAGCGCTCATTCTACCGAGAGCGGGTAACGCACCGTGTGTGTGTGGTCGGGCCCGGTTTGCACGGCCACCACCCGTTGGACAAATCGCGCCGGGGTGTCGATAAAACCATTTTCGTAAGCCACGATGTGCAGGCCAGCGCACATGTGCAGCAACTCCCCATGGCGGAGTAAAAAATCAGGCCGAGACGGCCGACCCACGGTTTCGTTTCCCTGGGCAAAGGTTTCGTGGATCAACACGCCTTGGGGCGCCAAACTGGCCAAAATTTGCGGCAGCAGCGGGCGCCACAAATAGTTGGTGATGAGCACGGCGTCAAACAAGCGGCCCGGAAACGGCCAGGCATGGTTTTCGACGTCGGCCAAACAGGTTTCCCCCCAGGCCTGGGCTTGCGCCAAGGCCTCTGGGTTGCGGTCCACCCCCACCGGGCGAAAACCGTGCTCCGCCAAATGCCGCATGTGCCTGCCGTGCCCGCAGGCCAAGTCGAGCACTTCACCGCGCTTCTCAATCAGGTGGGTCCAGCGCTGCACCCAGGGGCTGGGCGCATCCCCGCCATGGGGATGGTTTGGGGGCGGTGGGAAAGATGGGTCAGGGTCGGCGGGGTGCATAGCTGGTGGCATCAAAAGCAAGACCAGGCTTGCGTGGCCAGCATCCACAAAAAGTCAGGGTGTTGGTACAGCATGAACACCGGCACCAATGCCGCTGCCACCACCAAGCCGTGCCAAAGTTTGTGGCCCATGGAGGTCATGCCGCGCTCACCTGAGGGTGGCCGCGCTCAATCGGGCTTTCGTTGACTTGCCAGTTGAAAAGGGCGGCCACCAAGCCCAAACCGATGGAGATGTACCAAACTACGTCGTAGCTGCCCGTGTGGTCGTACAACCAGCCGCCCAGCCACACGCCCATGAAACTGCCCAACTGGTGGCCAAAAAACACCGAGCCACCCAGCATGGAAAAGTGGGACAGACCAAAAATTTTGGCCACTGTGCCATTGGTGGGTGGCACCGTGGACAGCCACAGAAAGCCCATGCAGCAAGAGAAGATGTAGACGCTCCAGTTGCTCACCGGCACCCACAAAAACACAGAAATCACCACCGATCGGCCCAGGTAATTGCATGTCAGCAATTGGCGCCCAGAAAAGCGCGAACCCATCAAGCCCACGCCATAGGTGCCAAACACATTGAACAAGCCAATCAGGGCCAGCGCGTAACCGGCCACCTCAGGCCCCAAGCCTTTGTCTTTGAGGTAACTGGGCAGGTGCACGCCAATGAACACCACTTGAAAGCCGCAGACAAAAAAGCCCGCCATCAACCATTGAAAGCTGGGGTAAGACAGCGCTTCGCGCAGGGCTTGCAGGATGGTTTGATCACGCTTTGGTGACTGACCTTGGGCAAAAGCGGGTTCGCGCAGCCCCCAGGTGAGCGGCAGCAAGAACAAGGCGATGGTGGCCAATGCCATCAAGGCCTGCTGCCAACCCAAAGAAGAGATCAAAAACCCCTCAACGGGCATCATCAGAAATTGGCCAAATGAACCCGCAGCAGCGGCCAAGCCCATGGCGTACGAGCGTTTTTCAACGGGCGTGTTGCGACCGATGATGCCGTACACCACCACATAGGTGGTGCCGGCCTGGGCCAAGCCAATGAGCACGCCGGCACTCAAGAGCAAGGAAAGAGGGGTGGTGGCATGCGCCATGCCAAACAAGCCGAGCGCATACAAGAGGATGCCCACCACGATGACGCGAAAGGCGCCAAATCGATCGGCCACCATGCCCGAAAAGATGCCGGCAAAGCCCCAGGTCAGGTTCTGCACTGCCATGGCCAAAGAGAAGTCTTCGCGCCCCCAAGACATGGCTTGGGTCATGGGTTGAAGCCACAACCCAAAGCCGTGGCGAATGCCCATGGAAAGGGTCAACAAAATGGCGCTGCAAATGAGCATTTGCCGCATATCGAGCATGGGTCGGGATGGGTTCATGCACAGCACTGTAGCCAATTC
>CANNNH010000247.1 GCA_947505915.1 Comamonadaceae bacterium | reverse complement strand
TTTATCTGCAGCGAACTGTTCATTCAGACCCAAGATGGGATCGCGTGGGGCCATTTCGACAGCGGAAAACAGTGACATCGGGGGTCCTTGTGATTTAAGTGGTGAGTTCGTCAAAAAACCGCGCAGTCTGCGGTAGGCTACGCGGTTTATCATCATTTTAACGGCTTGTATGAGCCTTGTTTGGTACCTGAGCCATGGCTTCACTTTCTGATTTGGATGACCTCCCCACTGCTGCTGAAAAAGAGGGCACATGGCATACATACCCAGGGTCACCTTTTGAGCTGTTCCAGCCTTATCCGCCGGCAGGAGACCAACCCCAAGCTATAGCGCAATTGGTTGAAGGTATGCAAGACGGTGAAATGTTCCAAACTTTGTTAGGTGTGACGGGTTCAGGAAAAACTTTCACCATGGCGAATGTGATTGCGCAAATGGGGCGTCCAGCGATCATTTATGCGCCTAACAAGACATTGGCTGCGCAGCTTTACAGCGAATTTCGCGAGTTTTTTCCTAAAAACGCCGTGGAGTATTTCGTGAGCTATTACGACTACTACCAGCCTGAGGCTTATGTGCCTCAAAGAGATTTGTTCATTGAAAAAGACAGCGCCATTAACGAGCATATTGAGCAGATGCGGCTGTCATGCACCAAAAGCCTGCTCGAACGCAGAGACGTCATTATTGTGGCCACCGTTTCTGCCATTTACGGTATTGGAGAGCCTGAGAGTTACCACAGGATGGTGATGACGTTGAGGGCTGGCGACAAGCCTGGGCAACGAGACATCATTGCCCAGTTGGTACGTATGCAATATGAGCGTAATGACATGGACTTTGCTCGCGGAAGATTTCGGGTTCGAGGCGACATCATCGACATTTTTCCTGCCGAGCACAGTGAACTGGCTATTCGAATTGAGTTATTTGATGACGAAATTGAAAGTCTTCAACTGTTGGATCCGCTCACCGGTAGGGTACGGCAAAAAATTCCCCGATTCACGGTCTACCCCTCAAGCCATTACGTCACACCGCGGGACAAAGTATTGGCTGCGGTAGAGACCATCAAATTGGAGCTAGACCAAAGGCTCAAGGAATTGGTTGGCATGGGAAAATTGGTTGAGGCTCAGAGGTTGGAGCAGCGCACCCGTTTTGATTTGGAGATGCTCAGTGAAGTGGGGCATTGCAAGGGGATTGAAAACTACACCCGGCATTTGTCGGGCGTGGCCCCAGGCGAGCCTCCCAGTACGTTGACTGATTATTTATCCAAAGATGCACTCATGTTTTTTGACGAAAGCCATGTGCTGATGGGTCAATTTTCGGGTATGTACAACGGTGACAAAGCGCGTAAAACAACCTTGGTGGAATATGGTTTTCGCTTACCCAGTGCGCTAGACAACCGACCTTTAAAACTGCAGGAGTTTGAAAATCGAATGCGCCAACTTGTCTTCGTTTCGGCAACGCCTTCCGACTACGAAAAAACGCATTCTGGCCAAATTGTTGAGCAGGTGGTTCGTCCAACAGGGTTGGTAGATCCTGAGGTTGAGGTCCGTCCGGCCACTAGCCAAGTGGATGATGTGCTACAGGAAATTCGCATTCGGGTAGTTAAGAATGAACGGATTTTGATCACCACCTTGACCAAACGCATGGCCGAGCAGTTGACCGATTACCTCAGTGATAACGGTGTCAAAGTTCGTTACTTGCACAGTGATATTGACACGGTGGAACGGGTTGAAATTCTTCGCGATCTCAGGCTTGGCGCCTTTGATGTGTTGGTGGGTATCAACTTGCTCAGAGAGGGCTTGGACCTGCCAGAGGTTTCTTTGGTGGCCATATTGGACGCCGACAAAGAAGGTTTTCTGCGCTCCGAGCGCAGCTTGATTCAAACCATTGGACGTGCGGCGCGAAATTTAGAGGGGCGGGCTATTTTGTATGCCGACAAAATGACCGAATCTATGAAGAGGGCCATTGGCGAGACTGAGCGTCGCCGTACCAAGCAAGTGGCTTTCAATTTGGCAAATGGCATCACACCTCGCGGGGTAGTCAAAGGCATTCGTGATTTGATTGACGGTGTTTACAGCGATAAGTCTGACAAAGAGTCGATGCGCCTGGAGTTGGAGCAAGCCAGGGTCGAGGATATGAGCGAAAGAGATGTCGCCAAAGAAATTAAGCGGATAGAAAAGCAAATGCTGGAACATGCCCGTAATTTGGAGTTTGAGGCCGCGGCGACTGCCCGCGACCAGCTAAATCGTCTAAGGGCGCTCACTTTTGGAGCTGCCCCTAGGGATAACCTTTAAGCGCCAAGTACCCGACTGTTTTATTTGGTCTTATGCTATAGTTGACTAAACCAGTCGAGAAAGCCTAATTAGGAGTTTTTTATGCGCTTAACCACCAAAGGACGGTTCGCTGTCACAGCCATGATTGACTTGGCCTTGCGCCAAAACAACGGGCCAGTAACCTTGGCTGCCATCAGCCAGCGTCAACAGATTTCTTTGTCTTACTTAGAGCAGCTGTTCGGAAAATTGCGTCGTCACCAGCTTGTTGAGTCCACTCGCGGACCAGGTGGCGGCTACACCTTGGGTCGCAAAGCAACCGAAATCTCAGTCGCAGACATTATTTTGTCCGTGGACGAACCTATTGATGCCACCCACTGCGCAGGCAAAGAAAACTGCCTTGGTGAATCGGGCAAATGCATGACGCATGAACTGTGGTCATCTTTGAACCAGCGAATGATCGATTTCCTCAACTCAGTCAACTTACAAAAACTGGTGGATGATCAACTCGCCAAGGGTCTGCAAGTGGAAGAAAAGCCAATGACAAGACGTGCTATTTCAGCCGCCCCTGTCGTCAAACCTATCCATGTAAACGCTCCCAACTCTGTGTTTGCCTTAGGCAATGTGTTCGTTAAAGGTTGATTTTTCATGGATATGACGCCTCATTTTCCGATTTACCTCGACTATTCCGCCACCAACCCGTGTGATGAGCGGGTGGTTGAGGCCATGATTCCTTGGTTGCGAGAGCACTACGGAAATCCTGCATCTCGTAGCCATGCTTGGGGTTGGGAAGCTGAGGAAGCGGTTGAAAAAGCCAGGGCTGATGTCGCCGCGTTGATTGGTGCTGATCCTCGTGAAATTGTTTGGACATCTGGTGCAACCGAGTCAAACAATTTAGCCATCAAAGGAGCAGCCCAGTTTTACAAGACAAAAGGTCGGCACTTAATCACTGTCAAGACCGAGCACAAAGCTGTTCTTGACACCATGCGCGACCTTGAGCGACAAGGTTTTGAAGTCACTTACTTGGATGTCCAAGAAGATGGCTTGGTCGACCTCAATCGGTTCAAAGATGCGATACGCCCAGACACCATTTTGGCAAGTGTGATGCATGTCAATAATGAAATTGGCGTGATACAAGACATCACTGCCATTGGCAATATGTGTCGTGAAAAAGGAATTATTTTTCATGTGGATGCAGCTCAATCAACAGGCAAAGTTGAGATTGATTTGGAGAAATTGCCTGTCGATTTAATGAGTCTTGCTTCTCATAAAACCTATGGTCCTAAAGGTATTGGTGCGCTTTATGTGCGTCGCAAACCCCGTGTACGTTTAGAAGCGCAAATGCACGGTGGCGGACACGAAAGAGGCATGCGCAGTGGCACCTTGCCCACCCACCAATGTGTGGGCATGGGCGAAGCCTTTCGGATTGCCAAACTCGAGATGGCACAAGACATTGCCCAAGCGCGTCATTTGCAGCAAAGACTCTTGAATGGCTTAAAAGACATTGAGCAGGTTTTTGTCAATGGTCATTTAACCCAACGCGTGCCGCACAACCTGAACATCAGCTTTAACTATGTTGAGGG
>CANNNH010000246.1 GCA_947505915.1 Comamonadaceae bacterium | reverse complement strand
GTGATATCGCTGGGCAAATCGGTGCTGGCAGTGTCAGGGGCTAAGCGAATCAACATATTCAGGGTCTCCAAACAAAAAGGGCCGACATCACGTCAGCCCTTGTGCAGTTAAGTGAAAAGAAAAGTCTACTTTAAACCGGCGATGTAGTCAGCCAAGGCTTTGATTTCCTTGTCATTCAATTTAGCAGCAACTTGGCCCATTTGCAGGCTGTTGAGGCGCACACCATCGCGGAACTGGGTAAGTTGCGAGGTGGTGTACTCAGCGTGCTGGCCGGCCATGCGGGGGTATTGCGAGGGAATGCCCGCGCCTGTGGGGCTGTGGCAACCGGCGCAAGCAGGTATTTGGCGATCGGCAATGCCACCGCGGTAGATTTTTTCACCCAAGGTGGCCAAGTCTTTGTCTTTGGCAAAGCCGGGCTTGGCGGTTTTAGTGGCGAGAAAAGCACCAATATTGCGGGCATCCTCTTCGCTCAAAGAGGCAGCCAAACCAGACATGATGGCGTTGGCGCGCTTGCCTGATTTGTATTCAACCAGTTGCTTGGCGATGTATTCAGGGTGTTGCTGAGCAAGTTTGGGATAAATGGGTACGCCGGAGTTGCCATCAGCGCCATGGCAAGAGGTGCAAACAGCGCCGTACAAAGCGCCGCCTTTGGCTGCGTCAGCTTTGGCGGGAGCAGCGGGTGGGTCGTTGGCAAGCGCTAGGCTGGTAACAGCCAACGCACTGGTAGCAATCAGCAATCGGGCGAAAAAAGTCATGGCTTCTATGGGTTATCAGTTCTGTGGGTGATTCTACAATGTAGCTCTGTTCGCCTCTTTGGGCGTTCTGGAAGAAACCCTTTGGCCTCAAGCTCACCCCCGCTGGACGACGCACAGGCGCAGCGCATCAAACAGGCCGTGGGCTGGTTGCATACCGCTCGTTTTTTGACCACCGCCGCCCAGCTGCACCACCTCCCTGCCTACGACCAACCCGAAATTGCGTTTGTTGGGCGCTCTAATGCGGGCAAATCCACCTGCATCAATGTTTTGACACAGCAACGGCAACTGGCCTATGCCTCTAAAACGCCAGGGCGCACCCAACACATCAACTTGTTTGCACTGGGTCGGCAAAACCTAACCGACGCGGTGCTGGCCGACTTGCCAGGCTATGGCTATGCTGCTGTGCCCAAGGCCGACAAAGTGCGCTGGCAGCGCGTCATGGCCAATTACCTGATGACGCGGGACAACCTGAAAGGCGTGGTGTTGCTGTGCGACCCGCGCCTGGGCTTGACCGAACTCGATGAAATTTTGCTAGAAGTCATTCGCCCCAAGGTGGAAGAGGGTTTGAAGTTTTTGATGCTGCTCACCAAGGCAGACAAACTCAACCGCAGCGAAGGCCAAAAAGCTTTGTCAATTGCCAAACTGCAGTCCGGTGGCGGGCAAGCGCATTTGTTTTCGTCTCTGAAAAAACAAGGCGTTGAAGAGGTGAGCATGGAGCTGTATGGCTGGACCCATACTGCACCCTCGCCCAAGCCCACACCAGCGCCCACAGCTGTTTTATGAAGCAGCAAATGCTTAGCCTCTCCAACGGCATCACTTTGGACTGCCGCATCGCTGGCGCTGAAGGCCGCCCGCTGATGCTTTTCTTGCACGGCTTTCCAGAGGCTGCGTTTGTGTGGGACGGGATGCTGGATTTTTTCTCTGCGCCAGAGCATGGTGGCTATTTGTGCGTGGCACCCAATTTGCGCGGTTATGCAGGGTCTAGTGCGCCCAGCGATGTCGCAGCCTACCGCGCCAAACATTTGGTGCAAGACCTGGTCGCATTGAAAGACCTGTTCTCGCCACAACAGCCCTTGGCTTGCTTGGTCGCCCACGATTGGGGCGGCGCGGTGGCTTGGAACATGGCCAACCAACATCCCGAGTTGATGCGTCAATTGGCCATCATCAACTCCCCACACCCAGGCACTTTTTTGCGCGAGCTTCAGTCCAGCCCCGAGCAACAAGCCGCCAGCGCCTACATGAACTTCCTGATTCGACCCGACGCAGAAGTCTTGCTGGCCGAAGATGACTACCGCCGCTTATGGGCTTTTTTCACCAACATGGGCGCGCTTGATGGACCCTACGCTTGGTTGACCGACGAGGTCAAAGCGCAATACCGAGAGGTGTGGTCGCAGGGGCTGACCGGGGCGCTGAACTACTACCGCGCCTCCCCACTGCGCCCGCCGCGCGAAGCCGATGCAGCTGCTGCGGCCATCACCTTACCCAAGTCCATGTTAGATATTTTGGTGCCCACCTTGGTGTTGTGGGGTATGCAAGACATCGCCTTGCCACCAGGCTTGGTCGATGGCTTAGAGGACTACATCCCTGATTTGACTTTGCAGCGCATTGCAGATGGCAGCCACTGGCTGGTGCATGAACAGCCCACTTTGGTTGCGCAAAGCTTGTTGGCGTTTTTACACAAAACTTAATCTGTGCCTGGCGGGTACAGCGAGGCTTCGTCGTTGGGGCGAGACTTAAAACGCTTATGCACCCAGTAGTACTGCGTGGGCATAGCGTCAATCCATGTTTGTAAACGCTGGTTCATCAAGGCGGTGTCGGCTTGTACATCGTCTGCGGGGTAATCAGTCCATGCGGCATGCACCTGCACCTCGTAGCCGGTGGCAGTCAAGCGGGTGGTGACTGGCACCACGGGTACCTGCCCCAAGCGAGACAATCGAGGCAGTGTCGTAACTGTCGCAGTAGCCATGCCATAAAACGGCACAAAAATAGATTCTTCCAAGCGGAAGTTCATATCGGGCAAGAGGTACAGCAAATCACCTTGACGCAAGGTGCTGACAATGGCTTTGAATCCATCCTCTCGGCGAAACAATCGCACCTGCCCGAAACGCTCGCGCCCATGCAGCACCCATTCATCGATACCCGCCGAACGCTGAGGTGTGTAGATGGTGGAGAAGTTGCGTTGCAGATGCAAACACAGCGCGGTCCATCCCGCGTCAAGACCTACAAAGTGCGGCGCAAAAATAACCGCTCCCTTGCTTTGCTGCAAAGCCTGCACCTCTCCCACCATTTGCAAGCGACTGGCAACCAACTCAGGGCTGCCGTTCCACAACCAAGCGCGGTCTAACCAAGCTTGGGCAAACAACACCATATGCACTCGCCCCATTCGACGCTGCTCTTTTGCGCCTGCTGCAGGGAAGCACAAAGCCAAATTGGTCAACACCACTTTGCGCCGCTTACCGGCAAGCAACCAAAGTACGTTACCCAGCACAAAACCCAAACTTCGTAATAGCGGCAAAGGCAACAAAGCTAAAACCCGCATAGACCAGCGCACCAATGTATCCATCGTCAGTCGCCTGCTCGCGGTTGTTTGTCCCGCGCATAGCCCCACAGGTACTGGTCGGGGCGAGACAGCACCATGTGCTCGATAGCTTGGTTCATCAGCAAAGCGGCTTGTTCGGGTGAGGTGCCTGCATGGTTCAAGGCCTGCAAACTGGGGGGCAAGACATGAAACACATAACGACCCGCATCTAAGCGCTCGCACCAAGCCAGCAACACCGTGGCGCCGGTTTGCTGAGCAAGCTTGGGTAACAAGGTCATGGTGTAAACCGGTCGTCCGAAAAACGGCGCCCACAACCCTTGACCCTCGGGTGGTACTTGGTCGGGCAAAATGGCTGTGAAGCCCCCTTTGTGTAAATGCTTCACCAAGGCGCGTACCCCACGCAAAGAAGCGCTGGCGGTTTTGAAGAACTGCCGCTGCCTTGACATTCCCACCACCTCTTGCAACCAAGCTTTGCGCGGGGGTCTGTACAAAGCCAGCAAGTCGCCATGCAGGGGGCCGAGCTTTTCTGCCAAGGCTTGCCCACCCATTTCCCAGCAGCCTAAATGGGGC
>CANNNH010000245.1 GCA_947505915.1 Comamonadaceae bacterium | reverse complement strand
GATCGATGCGAGCAAAGCAGTCGATATGGCCGCAATGATGAATTTGTATGTCATGGGATTTCCTTTTCTAAAGTCAAAAAAAGCATCAATGACCAGAGTGGCCAGAGGGTTTGCGTATTTGCACTTCTATATCCTTTTTGGATGGTGTTGCAAGCGGCATTGACTGCCCGTTTTCAGCTTTGAAGCGTGCAGGCTCGGGCATCGAGCCTGTCCACTCAAAGGCCACGCTGCCAGGGGGATGTTTGTACCAATCGGGATTTTCATAATTTCCCGGTTTTTGTTCTTTGCGCACCTTCAGTACGGAAAACATGCCGCCCATTTCAACGCCCCCGAAGGGACCTTGGCCCGTCATCATCGGCACCGTGTTGTCTGGCAATGGCATTTCCATCTCGCCCATATCTGCCATGCCACGTTCTCCCATCACCATGTAGTCGGGGATGAGGTTGCTGATTTTTTTTGCAACACCCCGATGGTCTACGCCAATCATGGTCGGTACATCGTGTCCCATGGCGTTCATAGTGTGATGGCTTTTATGGCAGTGAAATGCCCAGTCCCCTTCTTCATCGGCCACAAACTCAATTTGACGCATTTGTCCGACTGCCACATCGGTGGTGACTTCATGCCAGCGCGACCCTTTGGGCGTTGGACCGCCGTCCGTACCAGTGACCTGAAACTCATGCCCATGCAAATGGATCGGATGATTGGTCATGGTGAGATTGCCGAATCGAATGCGTACCTTATCGTTCAAGCGCACATTTAAGCTGTCAATGCCAGGAAAGATACGGCTGTTCCATGTCCATAAATTGAAGTCAAGCATGGTCATGATTTTTGGCGTGTAACTGCCCGGATCAATGTCGTAGGCGTTGAGCAGAAAACAAAAATCACGCTGAACCTCATCAATGAGAGGATTCTTCTCTTTGGGGTGTGTGACCCAAAAACCCATCATCCCCATAGCCATCTGAGTCATCTCGTCGGCATGCGGGTGGTACATAAAAGTTCCGGGACGTCGCGCCACAAACTCATAGACAAAGGTTTTTCCGGGATTGATGCCGGGCTGGTTAAGCCCTGTGACACCATCCATGCCATTAGGCAGTCGCTGACCATGCCAATGCACACTGGTGTGCTCAGGAAGTTTATTGGTCACAAAAATACGGACGCGGTCACCTTCAACAACCTCAATGGTTGGTCCTGGGCTTTGACCGTTGTAGCCCCAAAGATGGGCTTTCATGCCGGGGGCCATTTCACGCACCACAGGCTCGGCCACTAAATGAAACTCTTTGACGCCTTGGTTCATGCGCCAAGGCAGTGTCCAACCGTTGAGTGTGACCACAGCGTTGTAAGGTCGACCAGTGCTGGGGATCAACGGCGGCATGGTGTCGGGCTGCGTTTGGATGACGGGCTCTGGCAGAGCAGCCATGGCTACACGACTCACCGCAGCCGCTGCGATCGCACCGCCAGCGATACCGGCAGTTTTAAAAAAATCTCTTCTTGAACTCATGTCTATCTCCAATCAGTGGCCAGCGGCCGTATTGCTTGTTGTGTTGCTGATCGCTACCACCCCAATAGAAGTTGGTCGGCCAATGAGGGTTGCTTGCAAGGCCGCATCTGCTAACCAGAACTGTTGTTCTGCTTCGATAGCCGAGATAACTGCGCCAATCTGGTCACGCGAATCAGCCAGTAACTCAAACACGCCAATGAGCATGCCGTTGTACCGAAGTACGTTCTCTTCTGAAATCACCTTGCGAAGTGGAATTACCTCGTCTTTGTAATGCACAGATATGTCATAAGCAGTTCGGTAGGCTGCATAGTTCTCACGCAACGATGACCCAGCCGAACGAATCGTGGCCTCCAGTAAATTGGCGGCGGCCAACGTTTGTGCGTTCATGGCATCGCGCTGCATGTCGCCCCAATCAAAGATGGGTAATTTCACGCCAACCTCATACCCACTACTTGAGCTGTGATTCGCTACGCTGCTCCGCTTCACCGACAGTTCAATATCCGTCAGGCTCGTCACCCTATTTAAACCCTGCGCTTTGGCAGCAGCATTCAACGCTGCTTTAGCTTGTTGAATATCCAGCCGCTCTTGGCTTAGTTGTTTAGACACGTTCTCGGGAGTCATGGGTTGCTTTGGAAGGTTAGGCAACCTCTCGGGAAGGACAAGCTGTATAGCTTGATCTTCATCCAAGCCCAGCAGTCTGACTAATTCCTCTTTGCGTAATAAAGCTAATTGCTTGGCTGTTGCCAGTTGCGTGGCAGCGTCTGCATAAAAGGCTTGATGCCTGGCGCGGGTCAGTTTGTTGAAGTTACCAACCGACTCCATTCGTCTGGCCAGTTCAGCACTCGCCTCTACGCTGGCTAACACTTGATCTGCGTATTTGTAAGACTGGGCTGCTGCAACTGCCCGTACCCATGATTTGCGCACTAGAGTGACTTGATCCACAACCTCGGCGGTCATGCGGATCTGAGCTTGTTCAACTCGAAAGTTTGCAACAGCCGAGCGTTGAGGCAAAGTAATCAGGTCCAGCAAACCAAACGTGAAGAAACGGGTCAACTCAGTCTCACTGCCCGTCACTACACTTTCGAAAGCGAACGTAGGATTTGAAATACGACCTGATTGAGCAGCACTTGCCGCTTCAGACCAGTTTTGTGCCAGCAAGGCTTGGAACGCAGGACTGTTTGCCAGCAGCAACTGAACAGCTTCTTTTTGACCTACAGGTTTAGCTAAAAGCTGAGTCGTTGCAGCAAGACGCTTATCACGCTCTTCCTTGTTCTTTGCAAGATTCAGCTCGTTCTGCGTGAAGTCATTAGCGTCTCGGCTCACCCTGCCTAAACCTTGGTTCAAGTCATAACTGGCACAGCCTGACAACCCAATAACCACTGTGACCAACACCAATGTTTTGATATTTTGGAATCTGAAGTTCATCGATGAGCTCCATGAGAAGGATTGGCAGAAGAAGGCTTAGTGTCCGAGTCCTCTGCTATTTCTTTGGCGTACTCGCGCCAACCACCAATGTCTTTCACGGTGTCATTGACCTGTTTCCAAGTTTTTATGTCGGAAGCGGAGTACCGCTGATAGTTTTGAAAAGATGACTGATAGACCAATTCGATAGGCTTTTTAGCTTTCGAGACTTCAGGTTTTATTTCAGACTGAGCAAAGGCACTGCCTAAATGAAAGCAGGTAAGCAGTACAACAAAAGCCAGTTGACATGACTTGGGGGATTTGAGATACATAAATTCCTCGTTAACCAGCGATCAAACGCCTCGTGATGTCTATGCATCACAAGGACGAATGCAATTCATGCAGACGCTAGGCTGCTAAATTGCTTAGGAGAGGAATGAACGTGGAGGTCGCTCTAAATTGAAGGGGGAAATCACCCCTGAGAGCATATTGCTAGTTGCGACAAGGGTACTAGCTGATTTATTGAAAACCAGGATTAACGGAGCAGGTAATAAGGCAGTTCCAAAACAGCATTGTGCGCAGGTGCTGCATTTGTGGTTCACGCTTTTAGCAACCTCTGCTTTGGATACTTGATGATCCAAAGATTTGGTTTGATCATGATGGTGATCATCTGATTGGTGATGTGAGTGATCGGCAGTTTTTTGACTGACTGTAGAAACCGGACCACTACCGTGACAGAACATTTGATTGGCTACAGCCATACCTTGCAATGGAATTGCAAGAAAAAGCAAAAACATAGCGAATAATTTAATAACTCTCACGAATTCATCGTATCAGGATTTGTATTTTTTGCAAAAGACCCCAACTGTCACATGCGCCGTAAACATTTAGGTTTGGTCACCGGTGGGCGTATTGATTCAAGTCTTGATAAGCCATTTGTGAAATTGCTTAATCCATTCGTGGCGTATTGAT
>CANNNH010000244.1 GCA_947505915.1 Comamonadaceae bacterium | reverse complement strand
GACGTCTTGACCCAGCGCGCATTGTCTGGCGGCGCCCAAGGCGTCATGCAAGTGGCTTGCGAAAAAGAAGTTCCCCTATCCTCTTAAGCAAAATATGCTGAAACAAACAACAACTGTGATTAACAAATTGGGCCTGCATGCCAGAGCGTCAGCCAAACTGACCAAAATCGCCGGCGCCTTTCCATGCCAAGTGTGGCTCAGCAAAGGCGAGCGTCGCGTCAATGCAAAAAGTATCATGGGTGTCATGATGTTGGCTGCTGGCATTGGCAGTGAAATTGAAATTGAAACGGATGGTGATCAAGAAGCGCAGGCCATGGACGCATTGCTGACCTTGTTGGCGGACAAATTCGGCGAAGGCGAATAAAGCCATGACCTTCTCCATACACGGCTTGGCAGTTGCACGTGGCATTGCCATTGGGCGCGCCGTGCTGGTGGCCTCTAGCCGTGTGGATGTGGCGCATTACTTCATTGAGCCACAGCAAATTGAACAAGAGTTAGATCGCATCAACCAGTCACGCCATGCCGTGATGCTGGAAGTTCAGCGCATACAAAAAACCGTCCCCAAGGATGCGCCGCCGGAGCTCTCAGCGCTGCTGGAAGTGCATTTGATGCTATTACAAGACGAAATGTTGGCGGAAGGGGTGAAGCATTGGGTTACCGAGCGCTTGTACAACGCAGAATGGGCCTTGACCTCCCAGCTGGAAGTGGTTTCGCGTCAGTTCGACGACATGGAGGACGCTTATTTGCGCGAACGCAAAGGCGATCTAGAGCAAGTGGTGGAGCGCTTGCTGCGCCATATGAAAGGCTTGCCCACCAGCCTGCCTCAGCCCGCACAGCGCAAACCTGGCACATGGCAGCAAGACCAGTTGTTAGATGACAGCCACGATGTGCCTTTGGTCTTGATCGCACACGATTTATCACCTGCAGACATGCTGCAATTCAAGCAAAGCGTGTTTGCCGGCTTTGTCACTGATGTTGGTGGTAAGACGTCACATACCGCTATCGTTGCAAGAAGTCTGGACATCCCTGCAGTGGTTGGGGCGCGAAACGCCAGTCATTTGGTGCATCAAGATGATTGGGTCATCATCGATGGCGACGCTGGCGTCATCATCGTCAGTCCTTCCCCTATCATCTTGGCCGAGTACGCCTTCAAGCAACGCCAAGCTCAGCTAGAGCGTGAACGCCTCACCCGCTTGCGCCACACGCCCTCGGTCACCTTGGATGGTCAAAAAATTCAGTTGTTGGCCAACATTGAATTACCTGAAGACACCGCTGTGGCTCTGTCTGTGGGTGCGGTGGGCGTAGGTTTGTTTCGCAGTGAATTCTTATTCATGGGGCGAGAGGGCCAATTGCCAGGCGAAGAAGAGCAATACCAAGCCTATAAGCGAGCCGTCGAGGGCATGAAGGGCTTGCCAGTCACCATCCGTACGGTTGATGTGGGCGCAGACAAGCCTTTAGACCGAACCACCAAAGACGAGGCTCACCTCAACCCTGCTTTGGGCTTGCGCGCTATCCGTTGGAGCTTGGCGGACCCGAGCATGTTCATGAGCCAATTGCGCGCTATTTTGCGCTCGGCTTTGCACGGACCTGTGAATTTGCTAATCCCCATGTTGGCCCATACCCGCGAAATCCACCAGACACTTGTCTTGCTGGCACAAGCGCGGGAGCAGTTAGACAAAAAGGGCATGGCTTACGGCCCTGTCAAAGTCGGCGCGATGATCGAGGTGCCGGCTGCGGCGCTCAATTTGCCTGTGTTTTTAAAGTACTTTGATTATTTATCGGTAGGTACCAACGACCTCATCCAATACACCTTGGCGATTGACCGCGCTGATGAACAAGTGGCGCATTTGTATGACCCCTTGCATCCCGCCATCTTGCAGTTGGTGGCCAACACCATTGCGCAAGGTGCGGCAGCAGGCAAAGACATCAGCTTGTGTGGCGAAATGGCGGGTGACCCCACCCTCACACGCTTATTGCTTGGCCTGGGTTTGCGGCAGTTTTCTATGCACCCCACGCAGATTTTGCGCGTCAAACAAGAAGTCTTGCGCGCTGACACTGGGCGATTAAGCGCTTGGGCCAAGCGGGTCATGGCTGCCGAAGACCCAGCAGCGGAAATACTGATCCCTTAAATCAAACCCAACACGCTGTCGTCGGTATAGACCGTCGCGAGTGGGAAGCGTTGGCCTCGTTCGTGGTCTTGGGCGCAGCGAAGCAGCAAACGGCTGCGGTGACGGCTTTGGGTCGCTTGCATTTCCTCAATGCTCATCCACAGTGTTCGCACAATCCCGTCGTCAAGTGCTCTGTTGGCCTCATGCGCACCCAAGATACCCGTGAAAGCAAAACGCAGGTAAGTGATGTCTTGGGCTGGTGTGTCAACTGTGGCTTGCTTTAAAAAACGCGACAGATACACGCCGACCAGTGCGGTTGGGGTGAAATGGAAGGCGGTTTCCTCCAGTACCTCACGAACGCACGCTTGAAGAGGGGATTCGCCGGGGTCAAGGTGTCCCGCAGGGTTGTTGAACATCAAACCATTGGGTGTGTGCTCTTCGACCAGCAAATACTTGCCGTCTTTTTCAATGATGCCAGCAACGGTGACGCTGGGCTTCCATCTGTCCATCATGGTGCAAAATCAACCCTTTTTCTGGGCGCCTTGTGAATCTGCGATGATTCTCGCCCATTGAGTGGAGGAGAAAACCATGCAGATTGGCGTGCCTGCCGAAACCACGGCGGGAGAAACCCGTGTTGCCGTGACACCAGAGACGGCTAAAAAAATCATTGCCCAAGGGCATCAAGTGCTTATTCAGTCAGGCGCAGGCGTTGCTGCCAGTGTGACGGATGCTGCCTACGAGGCCGTGGGTGCGCAAATCACCGATGCTGCTGGAGCTTTGGGGTCTGAGCTGGTGCTCAAGGTGCGCGCACCTTCTCACACAGAGTTGGGTCACATGAAGTCGGGTGCAGCCTTGGTGGGCATGCTCAACCCCTTTGATGGCGAAGGCTTGCAGCGTATTGCTGCTGCCGGTTTGACCAGCTTTGCGCTGGAAGCCGCCCCGCGCACCACCCGTGCGCAAAGCATGGATGTGTTGTCTTCGCAAGCCAATATCGCCGGCTACAAAGCGGTGATGATGGCGTCAGATAAATACCAACGCTTTTTCCCCATGCTGATGACTGCTGCAGGTACCGTCAAGGCCGCCCGTGTGGTCATCTTGGGCGTGGGTGTCGCCGGTTTGCAGGCGATTGCCACCGCCAAGCGCTTGGGTGCGGTGATCGAAGCCTCGGACGTACGCCCCAGCGTGAAAGAACAAGTGGAGTCACTAGGTGCCAAGTTCATCGATGTGCCGTATGAAACCGCCGAAGAAAAAGAAGCTGCCGAAGGCGTAGGCGGCTATGCCCGCCCCATGCCGCAAAGCTGGTTGGACCGTCAAAAAGCCGAGGTGGCCAAACGCGTGGCGCAGGCCGATGTGGTTATCTCTACCGCGCTGATCCCGGGCCGTGCGGCACCGGTGTTGGTCACCGAAGAGATGGTCAAAAGCATGAAGCCCGGCTCGGTCATTGTGGATTTGGCGGCAGGCAAGGGTGCCAATGGTGTGGGCGGCAACTGCCCACTGACCGAGGCCGACCAAACCGTGGTCAAACACGGCGTGACCTTGGTGGGGGACACCAATTTGCCAGCGCTTGTCGCTGCTGACGCCTCGGCGCTGTATGCACGCAATGTGCTGGATTTTTTGAAATTGGTGTTGCCCAAAGACAAGGGCTTCACTGTTGACATGGAAGACGACATCGTGGCTGCGTGTTTGATGACACAAGGCGGCGAGGTCAAAAGGAAATAAGCATGGACCACACCGTCACCAACCTCATTATTTTTGTGCTGGCCATTTATGTGGG
>CANNNH010000243.1 GCA_947505915.1 Comamonadaceae bacterium | reverse complement strand
GGGGCGTAGCGCACCTTGGGGCACGGCCACCGCCACGGGCGAGCGCACCCAGTCCACCCGCGAGCCCGCCTGCACCTGACCAGAAACGATCAAGCGGTTGATGGCGTCTTGGGCCAAGATGACCGCATCAAACACCTCGCCGGCTTGAACCCGGCGTGCCGCATCCACACCGCCCACGGCCTCCACCTGCCACAGCATGCCGGTTTGTGCTTGGTAGGCCTGGGTCAACTCGACCAACACGGCTTGGGTGGCTTTGGAGGAAATGGCGGTGAAAGTGTGGGGGGTGGCAGACTGCGACATGGCTGCATTGTGAAGCTTCGCGGAGCCCACCCATGCACCACAGGGCCACTATCTGATATGCGTTTTTTGAATATCCGATAATTCGTTATATCAAAATTAACGACATGGACCTCCAACAACTGAAATCTTTTGTGGCCGTGGCCGAGCAGGCCAGCTTTACCCGGGGCGCCCAGGTGCTGGGCTTGGCCCAGCCCGCCTTGAGCCGCCACATCCGCAGCTTGGAGGTCGAATTGCGCCAAACCTTGCTGACGCGCAACGGGCGGGGGGCGGTCACCACCGATGCGGGCAAGCTCCTGCTCGAACACGCCCGCGGCATCTTGCACCAAGTGGCCCGCGCCCACGAAGACCTGGACCAACTGCGCGGGGGCATGAGTGGTCGCGTGGCCTTGGGGCTGCCGCCCAGCGTGGCCCGGGTGCTCACCGTACCGCTGACCCGCGCCATTCGCGCCGAATTGCCCCATGCGCAACTGAGCATCCGCGAAGGGCTTTCGGCCGATTTGGCCGAGAGTTTGCTCAATGGTCGGCTGGACATTGCCGTGCTCTACAACGCCCAAGCCACCGAAGGTTTGCAGCGCCAAGCCTTGATTGACGAGGAACTGGTGCTGGTACAGGTGCGCCCCCCTGGGCTGGCCGAAGAGCCGCCCCCACCGCCCTTGGCTTGGCGCGAGCTGGCCGACTTAGCCTTGGTCACGCCCAGCCGGCCCAATGCCATCCGCATGCACCTGGAGGCCGAAATGGCCCGGCATGACTGTCAACCCAAAGTGGTGCTGGAGATCGATGGGGTGTCGGCCATCTTGGACCTGGTGGCCGACGGCGTGGGCCATGCATTGCTGAGCCGCCAAGCGGTGGCCCGGTCGACCAAACCCTCGGCCTACCAATTGCGCCAAATAGGTTCCCCGCCATTCACCATCGGCTTGTCCTTGGTGAGCAGTGACAGGCGGGCCACCACCCCCACCCAACAACACACGGCCGCCTTGGTCGGCCACATGGTGCGGACCCATTTGGGCCGACTTTGACAGTCCCCTCCCAACAACAAAAGTGTCAGATTTTTAAGGACATGTCGGTTTTGTCTGACACAAACCGCTAGAATGTTCCATGCTTTTGCACGTGATTACACATATCTAAAGTATATTTTCCCTGGGAGAACAACATCAATCACTACCTCAATTTTGTCAATTTGGTCCGCGCCTTGGCCGATCAGGAAGCCATCCCCGACCTGGACGCCAGCTCCAAGCAGCTGTTGGATGAGATTGCACTGTTCCAACTTCGCGAAAAAGCCATGACCGTGACCGAGTTGATGAACCTGGCCCACATCGCCTCTCCCGCCACCTTGCACCGCAAATTCACCCAATTGCTCGACCTGGGCTTGGTTGACGCGGTGTTCAAAGACCGCAACCGGCGCACGAAATACGTGTTGCTGACTGCCGATGGCCAAGCCTATTACAAAGCCATTGAACGGGCATTCGAACAAGCCCAAAAATCCGTTGCGTGAGGGGATCGGGTTTCGTGCCCTGTCACGCCGCTTCCCCAGCTTGAAAACCCCTGGCTGAGGCGCAGCCCTGAGGGCTGCTCAGAATAACCACAACGCACCGGGTTGCCACAGCGCCAAGACCGCTCCGGCCAAGGCCAGTGATGGGCCCAGCGGGATGTGTTGGTCTTTTTGGTATTGACCGCGCCACATCAAAACAGCGGCGAACAACAAGCCCAGCAGCGAAGCCCCCAACACCAACCACGGCAAGGCCTGCCAACCCAACCAAGCACCCAAAGCAGCGAGCAATTTGAAGTCGCCCCCACCCAGGCCGTGCTTGCCCGTGAGGCGCAAAAACACCTGGTAAACCAGCCACAAACTGAGGTAACCCGCCACCGCGCCCCACAGCGAATCGGACAAAGGCTGGCCTGTCCACCCCTGCTGAGCAGCGATCAAGCCAGCCCACATCAAAGGCAGTGTGAGCGCATCGGGCAACAACAGGGTATCGGCATCGATCAAGGCCAAAGCCAGCAAGGTGGTGAAAAAGCCCGCCCATGCCAGCGCCGTCAAACTGCCCCCCCAATGCCAGGCACTCAGGCCCCAGACCAACCCCACCACCACCTCGACCAGCGGGTAACGCGCCGAAATCGGTGCCGCGCAATGCCCACAACGGCCGCGCAACCACAGGTAGCTGAGCACCGGCACCAAATCGCGCCAAGCCAGCGGGGTTTGGCAATGCGGGCAATGCGAGCGCGGCGTGGACAGGTTGAACACGGGTTGTTCATCGGCAGTTTGGTCAGCAGGGGCCACTTGCCATTCGCGTTCGAGCATGCGCGGCAAGCGCCACACCACCACATTGAGAAAGCTGCCAAATTGCAAACCTATCAAGGCCGCCGCAGCGATGCTGAAAAGGCTGTCGATGGGCATGGATGGGGCCTGCCAGGTTTGTCAGGCGCGTGGCTTGGCCGTGTTCAAGGCAATCAAACGGTCGGCATAGTCTTGCCACTCGGGTTTGGCGGGCAAACCGTTGAACACACCTTGCGCGGCCAAACCGGCCACCCAATCTTGCTTGGTGGCAATGGCTGCAGCCATGGTGGGTGCCACACCCGTCTCTTGCACGGTGACGGCCGACTCGCGCATTTCTTCGGCGCGGCGTTTGCCATGTTGGACCACGCGGCTGAAAAAATAAGCGCCTTGCTTTTCCCAGTCGATGGTCGGAAAGGTCTCGGCCATGGTGGCCAGCATTTGAGCCTCCACGCCATGCTGGCGGGCGGTGGTGTAACTCTCCACCACCAAGGCCTCCAAGCCCTTGATCATGATGCTGCGACACATTTTGATGGCACTGGCCACGCCCACCGTGTCGGCAGCGATCTGGGCGTCACACCCCCAAGCGAGCAAATGGGGCAACAGGTCTTTGGCGTGCGCGCCGCCCAGCTGCATGGGGGTGCGGATGCCGTGCGGTGGCACCGAGGTCATCAAAGCGGCCTCGACATAACGCCCACCCGCCGCGTTGATCACATCGCTGCAAAGCTGCTTGGTGCCCGGCGAGGCCGAGTTCAGGTCCAGAAAAAACGCACCAGGGCGGATGTGCGGGGCCACGGCTTGCGCCACCGCGGACGCATTCGAGGCGGTGACCGCCGACACCACCAGATCCACTTGCTGCGCCAGTTCCTCGGCCGAGGTGCAGGGATGCACCCCATTTTTCTGGGCATGCTCGAGCATGGCCGGGCCACGAACGGGGTCGACAAAGCCCAGGTCCCAGGTGCCGGTCCACGACAGGTGGGGCTTGAACCCCAGGGCGAAGGTTTTGCCCACCTCACCGTAACCCACCACCCCCCAACGTGCGATGCCCATCTTCAGCCCCTTGTGGCGGTCATTGTTTTTCGATTTTGGCGCGGGCAATCACCTCGGCCCAACGGCGAATGTCGGCGTTCAAGATATCTGCCGCGCCTTCGGGCGTGCTGCCCTGGGCAATCACATTGAGGTCGCTCAAGCGCTTTTTCACATCGGGCGCATTGAGAATGATTTGGATCTCTCGGTTGAGTTTGAGCACCACCTCGCGCGGGGTTTTGGCGGGCACGGCCAAACCGTTCCAAGACGCCACATTGAAGTTGCCC
>CANNNH010000242.1 GCA_947505915.1 Comamonadaceae bacterium | reverse complement strand
GATTGCACCAATCGCTGCGCCACCCAAGGCGCCCCAAACAGGGTTGCCATCCGCGATCAGCGCAATGCCTGCACCTGCAGCCGCACCAATTGCACCTGCTGAGAGCGTGCGCTGTTGAGTGTTACTCATGTTTGAACAGCCGCCAAGGCTCAGTGCTGCGCAAACGGGTAAAGCCAGTAAGATTTTTTTCATCATCAATCCTTAAATATAACCATGTCAGACATCGTGCACAAAACCCTAAAGGTTTTTAGCGTTTGCAAGGAAACGTCTCGCCCAAATAGCGCAAAATCGTATCTGACGCTGAGGCCTGTTTGAACTGTGGATGCGCGGCTGACCACTTGATAAAGTTATCAATGTGTTGTTGGCGTGTCAGGGTAGAGGTTTGCGCGCAGACAAAGGCAGGGGCTTTTTGCGGGTGACGCGTCACGAGGTAGGTTTCGTAGACGCCTTGGCTGTAGCCGTGGCAAAAGTTTTGAGCGGCTACGTCTGCTGTGCTCGCACACAGGCCGACAAATTTTTCAGTAGTCGTGGTGGCCGCCGGGGCTTGTTGCGCCGAGGTGGTTGCACTGGCGAGCGCCAGGCAAAGCAGTGCAAGGTGTTTGTTCATCATGATTTCCGAGAAGCTTCGCCGTTTTGGTCGAAGGAATAAGGGCTCAATGGTACTGCAATCACGGTCTTTCGAGTCGATTCAGATCCTGAGATGCGGTTGCTAAATCACTCAATTGAATCATAACTTGGAAGTACAATTACGCAAATTCCCCTTTTAATCGAGATCCTCAATGTTTAAAAGAATCGTCGCTGGCACAGTCACTATTTTATTCACTTTAGGTTTAACCGCTTGTGCGCCAACGACGCCTTCCGCTCCGCTTGAAATTCGCTCAGGTGTGATCCAACAAATTACGGCAACACAAATCGCGCACAACCACGAAACTGGCGTGGGGGCTGTGATTGGTGCGCTGGGCGGTTTGGGGGTTGGGGCGCTTATTGGCTCGGGCACGGGTAAAGCTGTCGCGATGGTTCTCGGTGCGGTGGGTGGCGCTGTGGGTGGCAATGAAATTCAAAAACATTATGACAAGCCCGTTGCAGGTCAACAAATTTTTGTTCGTACCAGCAGCGGTGTGTTAGTGACTGTCACGCAGCCGACCGGTAACTTTCGGGTAGGCCAAAAAGTTTATATCGAAGGTGCAGGGACTGACGCCCGTGTTGTGGCTCAGTAAGGGTTGAGGCGTTTGACGATTAAAGTATTTAGCCTGACACGCAAAATGACGATAAAAAAACCGCTGCAGTGCAGCGGTTTTTTTATCGGACTTGCGCGTAAAACCTCGCCGTTTAGGGCGGGGATGTAAGCGCGGAAGGCGCAGCCTTCCATTCTTTGACCTTTAATCGGTAGTCGCTTAAGCTTTTTTGACCCAAGCGTTACACCATGCTGGCCCGGCAACAAGCTTGCCGGGGAAGATGGCACAGGTGCCGGCTTCGGGTGATTTGCTAACGTACAGCTGGCAGTTACTGCATACTTGCCCATCGACGTACTTCGGAAACTTGGCCTTATCGACTTGAGTGGCGACTGCTTTGTAGCCTAGCGCAACCGCTTGAGGCTCGGCTTCGCCGATCAGTGCTTGCGCGTTAGCTTGTTGTGCAAGAGGCAAGGTGGCCAGACCGGCCGAGTACATCATGAATTGGCGACGTGAGGTTGTCATATCTGTATCCTGAGAATAAAAAATGCTTTGTGAGCGAAGCAACGTACAACTTTAATCAAACAACTTAGGCGACTTTGCGTGCTAGGCGAAACCCTTTCGAGCGAGCCTTCATTGAATCTAACCTCATTTTATCGCTTTCAACGTTTGCGTGTTGCGCGAGCAGTGTGGTTAATTTTGCTAACCCTTGTTAATCAGCATGGCGTTTGTCGAATTCCCAAACATCTTCAAAGCCCATGAGTTTAGTCAGATCAGTAAAGTCGTACAGCTCAACGGTATTGCCCGTCGATGAGCCAGTACTTTTAAAATGTTGATAAACCTGGGTCATGGCGTGCACACCTGCCAAGAGGGCTGTGACCGGAAATATCGCCAACTTAAAACCTAGTGCTTCAAGATCGGCCTTGCTCAACACGGGCGTACGACCTTTTTCGACCATATTCGCCAACAATGGCAAATCAAACGACGCGCCAATCTTGCGCATTTCTTCTTCGGTTTCAGGTGATTCCACAAACAAAATGTCTGCGCCGGCTTTAGCATAGGCTTCAGCGCGTCGCAGTGCCTCATCCAACCCAAGCGTGGTGCGCGAATCAGTGCGCGCAATAATCAAAAAGTCTTTTGATTGACGCGCCTCGGCGGCGACTTTGATTTTTTTGACCATATCCGCCATCGGGATCACTCGGCGACCCGGAGTGTGGCCACACTTTTTAGGAAATTCTTGATCTTCGAGTTGAATCGCCGAAGCCCCGGCGAGTTCGTAGCCTTGCACGGTGTGGCGCACGTTTAATAAACCACCGTAGCCGGTGTCGCCGTCTGCAATCAAGGGAGTGCGCGCCATTTTGGCCATCGCACCGACCCGCCCAACCATATCGCTATAGGTTGCCAGACCTGCATCAGGTAAGCCCAAATGCGACGCGACTGCACCGAAGCCCGTCATATATAGGGCGTCAAAACCAAAGCTGTCGGCAAGACGCAACGACACCATATCGTAGACGCCTGGGGCGGTCACCAACCCGGGTTGTTTCAGGCGTTCGTGGAGCTTTGCAGGTTTAGAATTTGCCATGGTTCGGTCTCTGAAAAAAATTGAGTGCTTATCGTAGCAGGTCAACGTGGGCTAGAGCGTCATTCAGGCCTGTTGTGGGCGCCTGCCGTCCTAGCTCGGAGCCGTCACTAAATACTTGACTCCATGCCTCTAGCAAGCCACACTCAAAACCTCGCTGCATATTTAGACAAACGGGGCACTAAGGCTGTTTTAAACGTGTCTTATTGACGTAGCTTGAAGGGTATTGCGAGTGATTCTTATCTACCAAAAGGTGCCCCGATGAACGACCTTAGTCTGCCAAAAGCGGTTAGCCAAGCCGCACTGTCTGAATCAGCCGTTAACCCCGGCCATCAAGCCCGGTTACGTAGCCGCAGCGGTGAGGCACGTGGTCATACGGCAGGTGTCGCCCCAGGTAACGTGCAAGGCAACTTGATGGTCTTACCCAAAGACTTGGCGAGCGATTTTTTGTTGTTTTGTCAGCGCAATCCGCGACCCTGTCCAGTCTTGGCGGTTTCCGAGCCAGGCAATCCAATGTTGCCCAGCCTTGGCGAAGATGTTGATATTCGTTATGACATCCCCCGCTACCGCGTCTACAAAGACGGCTTGTTGGTAGATGAACCCTACGATATCGCCAGCCAATGGCGCGACGATTTGGTGAGCTTTGTCTTGGGATGCTCTTTTTCGTTTGAGCAAGCCTTGATTGAAGCCGGAATTCCTTTACGGCATATCCAAGAGCAGCGCACGGTCCCCATGTATCGCACCAATATTGCAACGACGCCTGCGGGTGTGTTTCACGGCCCGATGGTGGTGTCGATGCGTCCGATGCGCCCGGCCGATATTGTGCGTGCCGTGCAGGTCACTTCGCGGTTTCCGAGCGTGCATGGTGCGCCGGTGCATATCGGCATGCCGCACTTGATTGGTATTCAAGATATCAACAAACCTGATTTTGGTGAATCGGTCACCATCAGTGATGATGAGATGCCCGTGTTTTGGGCGTGTGGCGTGACGCCGCAATCTGTTGCGATGGCGATGAAGCCTGCCTTTTGTTTGACGCATGCGCCGGGGTCAATGCTTGTGACCGATCTGAGCAACAGTAGTTTGGCAAGTTTTTAATCATTTCTCTTTTATCGTTGTGTCATATTTTTAGGAGCTTATAGAT
>CANNNH010000241.1 GCA_947505915.1 Comamonadaceae bacterium | reverse complement strand
GCTGCGCGAACTCGACCGCATGGAGTTTTATTGCTACGAGACCCGCGAACTGATCAAGGCTCAAACTCGCCCGCTGGTGTTCATCACTTCCAATAACGAGAAAGAACTGCCCGATGCGTTTTTGCGCCGCTGCTTCTTTCATTACATCAAATTCCCCGAAGCCGACACCATGCGTCAAATCATTGATGTGCATTTCCCCAACCTGAAAAAAGAACTGCTCGCTGCCGCTCTGAAAACCTTTTATGACGTGCGTGGCTTGCCTGGTTTGAAGAAAAAGCCCTCCACCTCCGAATTGCTGGACTGGCTGAAACTGCTGGTGGCCGAAGATATTCCCTTGGCAGCGCTGCAAACCCAAGACGATAAAGTGGCCGTGCCACCCTTGGTGGGAGCGCTGCTGAAAAACGAGCAAGACGTCACCTTGTTTGAAAAACTGGTTTTCATGCAAAGCCGTAACCGCTGATCCCTCACCATGAAACACTTGCTCGCACAAGGTCTTGGAGATGCCGTCGGGTTTGTGGTGGGGGCATTGCTGGGATTTTTTGCCGGTCAGCTTTTGGGCTGCGATGTATTCGATGCGGGCTACAGCACCCGCAGCATGGTGGGGATCGCCATGGTCGGTTTGGGAGGGGGCATGGGATTGCAAGCCGCTCGCCGCTGGCTGCTCGGGAAAGCCACTGACGAGGATGCCCCATGAACCCATCTCAACCATCGAATGCTTGTTTGCCCATTGAAAGGGGCTTGCCATGCTGATTGATTTTTTCTACACCTTGCGCTCGGCCAAACTGCCGGTGTCGGTCAAGGAATACCTCACCCTTTTGGAAGCGCTGCAAGCCAATGTGGTTGGACCCAACAGCGACGCCAGCAGCATGGATGATTTCTACCACCTCAGTCGCATGATTTTGGTGAAGGACGAAAAGCATTTTGACAAGTTCGACAAAGCCTTTGGCGCCTATTTCAAAGGTGTGGAAATGCTGACCGACTTCACCGCCGATGTGCCGCTGGAGTGGCTTAAGAAGGCCCTTGAAAACGAACTCACACCCGAACAAAAAGCCGCTATCGAAAAAATGGGCTGGGACGAGTTGATGGAAACCTTGAAGAAGCGCTTGGAAGAACAAAAAGAGCGCCACCAAGGCGGCAACAAATGGATTGGCACTGGCGGCACCTCACCTTTTGGCAACGGCGGCTACAACCCGCAAGGCATCCGTATTGGCGGCAAGGGTGCCAACAAAAGCGCTATCAAAGTGTGGGAGCAACGTGCCTACCAAGACTATGACGACGCCGTTGAACTCGGTACGCGCAACATCAAAGTGGCACTGCGTCGCTTGCGCCGCTTTGCCCGTGAAGGCGCTGAAGACGAATTCGATTTAGACAACACCATCCGCAGCACCGCAGCGAATGCGGGTTACCTCGACATAAAGATGCGGCCCGAGCGCCACAACCATGTAAAACTGCTTCTGCTGATGGATGTGGGCGGCACCATGGACGAGCACGTGGCGCGGGTGGAAGAATTGTTCTCAGCGGTGAAAGGCGAGTTCAAACATTTGGAGTTCTTTTATTTCCACAACTGCGTGTACGACTTTTTGTGGAAAAACAACCGCCGTCGCTTTGCCGAAAAGTTCGACACCTGGGATGTGATTCGCAAGTACAACAAAGACCATAAACTCATCTTTGTGGGCGACGCCACCATGAGTCCCTATGAAATTTTGCAACCCGGCGGCAGCGTGGAATACAACAACGAAGAAGCCGGTGCGGAATGGCTGCAACGCCTGACCCACGCCTACCCCAAATTCGCTTGGATAAACCCTGAACCTTTGGGGGTATGGCAATACCGCCAAAGCATCAGCATCATCCAGCAGATGGTCAGCAACCGCATGTTTCCGCTGACCCTCAAGGGCTTGGAAGACGCCATGCGAATG
Source organism: Comamonadaceae bacterium (assembly GCA_947505915.1). The sequence continues at coordinate 1,991 of CANNNH010000241.1, read as the reverse complement.
CTGAGCAAATAATTCTTTTTCTCGTCATATTGCAAATCTAGATTGCAAGTCTTCAACACTTGGATTAATGCCGTGCAAAAACACTCTTCTCATCCGCTCAACAGACGAAACATTTTGCAACTCATAGGCACCAGCCCGTTGCTTTTGGCGGGTGGCTCTTTGTTTGCTTTGCCATCCAAGGCGGCTGAAGGCAAGCCCTATGCAACAGCAGTCAAATTCAACGCTTCTAGCAACCCGTCCACTGTGGCGCAACGCGCATCCATTTTCACTGATGCCACCATCGACATCACCTACAGCGACAGCAGTGTCAAAACCGCCCAAGCCTTGAGTTTTATAGAACTCTTTCGCACCGGTGACACCCTGACAAAACCACCTGCAGCAGGCGGCGGCCAGATTATCGCTGCGGGCTATACACGCCCTGATGGGGTCACCCCCATCTTGGACACCGATGGCAAGCAAATGTTTTCCGACTGTGTCGATGGTCAGTCCTTGATCAAGCTGTCCAAAACCGCAGTGCCAGATATTTCAGGCAGTGCCTTGTTTCTGGTGAATCAGTTTGAGTACAAATCGGTGAGCGCTGCGGGTAAATCCATGTATGGCAAATTGCCCTGCCCCATGACCATCACCACCTTAGAGCAAAACGCCAGCACAGGCGCTTTGAGCGTTAAATACCAGTATTCAGTTCCCACCGCTTCGGTACATGGCCTATGGATCACCTGCGGGGGCAGTTTGTCGCCTTGGAACACCCACCTCTCCAGCGAAGAGTACGAGCCCGATGCATGGCTGGTGATGCTGCGCAAAACCAAAGGTTCTGCTTTAACTTCTTCAGAACTCACCACTTGGCAGACGTCACAAATGTCCAAGGCCAACGCCAGCGTCTCCAGATTTTTTGACTTCAGTCGCAACACCCTTGACACAGCGTCAACCCCCGACACCCAAACCACGGCCAACCCCTACCATTACGGCCATTTGCCAGAAGTCACCGTTCACCCCGATGGCACGGGAAGCATCCAAAAACATTATTGTTTAGGCAGAATTTCTCGCGAATTGGTAGAAGTCATGCCCGACAACAAAACCGTGTTGATGGGCGACGATTACACGGGTGGCGCTTTGTTCATGTTCATCGCCAACACCGCAGGCGACTTGTCTGCTGGCACTTTGTATGGCGCCAAGATGACGCAAACCAGCGCAGACAGCGGGGGAACTTTCAAACTGAGTTGGGTCAAGCTGGGAAGCGCCAGCAGCGCTGAAATTAAAGCCTTGGCTGACACGCTTTCACCCCGCGACATTTTGGACGTTCGCTTCACCGACCCTGGTGCTGGCTACACCCAAATGGCTTTGGATGGCTGGGGTTACCAATGGGTGAAAGTGCAACCCGCCCAATTCAAGGCGGCGGCGTTTTTGGAAACCCACCGCTATGCGACTATCGCGGGCGTGACCATGGAGCTCACCAAGCTCGAAGGTGTGGCGGTTAACGCCAAAGACAAGCTGGCCTATTTCGCCATGTCGCGCATTGAAACCACCATGTTGGCTGGCAGCGAGCAAAACGCGACAACGCGTCCTGACGTCGACGATATTCAGCTCGCGTCCTTGCGGCCAGGCGCTGTGTACGCCGCCAAACTCAGCGGCGGACAATCCGACAGCGCAGGCGCTGCCATCAACAGCGCTTGGGTACCCACCGATTTCTACGTTCCCAAAGGACTGCTGGGAGAGAACGTCGCCACAGATGCAGACGGCAACAACGCCAACATCCTGAAAATTTCTCAACCCGACAATGTAAAGTTTTCTGAGACGATGCGTACTTTGTTTGTGGGTGAAGATGGATCGGGTCACTTGAACAACTACGTATGGGCTTACAACGTCGACTCTCAACAACTCTCCAAGCTTTTATCTACACCAGCAGGGGCTGAGTGCACAGGCTTGCAAGCGGTGGACAATATCAACGGCTTTGCCTATTTGATGACAGGCTTTCAACACGCTGGTGACTTGTC
>CANNNH010000240.1 GCA_947505915.1 Comamonadaceae bacterium | reverse complement strand
TCGATGCCCCGGACTGGACCGTAGTCGGAGTCCGTGCCGATGGGGTCCCAGAACAACAAGTCTTCTTCTCACCGAAACAGAAAGTGGCTGCAGCGGCCGCCACGTATGATCGCCAAGATCTCCAGCCAATCGTGGCCGTGCAGCGCCGTCTGGAGCTGGGCCTGCAGTGGCAACTCCAAACCGTGATCCAACGTCTTTCGCCCGTGGGCAAGGCGGTGTCGATGCGCATCCCTCTGTTGCCCGGCGAGAATGTCTTGTCGCAAGGACGGGTCGTGCAAGACGGCGGCATGGAGGTCCGCCTCGGGGCGCAAGACACTGCGTTTTCGTGGGAGAGCAGCCTGGCCCCGGTGGAGACGCTTACCTTAACCACCCGCCCCACCGACACTTGGATCGAACGCTGGCACCTGGTCGCCTCACCGGTGTGGAACGTGTCGCTGTCTGGCTTGGCTCCGGTCTTTGAATCCGGCAGCCCCCAACTAGAGCCCGTCTGGCAACCGTGGCCCGGAGAGACGGTGAACCTGAAGGTCCACCGGCCAGAGGCCATCGCTGGGGCCACAGTGACCCTGAATCGAGCGATCCACGAAGTGACTGTCGGGCAACGCCAACGCCTTTCTACCCTCCATCTGTCCATCCGCTGCAGCCTCGGCGAAGATTTTCTCATCGAGTTGCCCGCCGAGGCTGATATCACACGGCTCACCCACTTCGGTCAGGAAATCCCCGTCCGTCGGGAGGGCTCGAAGTTGGTGATCCCACTGCGGCCCGGCGAGCAGCTGCTTTCGGTCGGTTGGAAAGAAAACCTGCCACTGGGTTTCCAAGCCAATAATGGCGCCGTGCGTTTGCCGGTCGAAAGCGCCAACATCCAGAGTTCACTGGGTGTCGGTGAAGATCGCTGGGTGCTGTGGGCCTCGGGTCCCCGACGCGGACCTGCCGTGCGTTTCTGGGTGATTTTGCTGACCTCGCTCCTCACGGCTCTCGCACTGGGTCGCATCCCAAAGTCTCCGCTGCGCTCGCTGCAGTGGATGCTTCTGATGATCGGTCTGACCCAGGTACCGCTCTGGGCTGCCTTCACGGTGATCGGCTGGTTCTTCCTGCTGCAATGGCGCGGTCATGAGCGGTTCCAGACGTTGCACTGGCTGGGGTACAATGCCTCTCAGGTGGGACTGGTGGCGCTGACGGCCACGGCTCTGGGCATCCTCCTCTTTGCGGTCAGTGCCGGACTTTTGGGCAACCCGAAGATGTTCATCCTCGGCAACGGTTCCACCAGCACCCTCCTCCGCTGGTTCCAAGCCCGCAGCGAAGGGACTTCCCTGCCGGTGTGCAGCTGTGTCTCGGTGTCTATCTGGTGGTACCGGTTTGCGATGCTGCTCTGGGCGCTGTGGTTGGCGATCTCCGTGTTGGGTTGGCTCGGGTCGGCTTGGAAGAGCTTCGCCTCCGGAGGATTCTTCCGACAACGGACTCGCCCAGCCCCCAAGGCGACCATTCTGGCGCCCCCGACGATCCCACCGCTCGAGATACCGCCGCTCGACAAGGCCACATCAGTTTCTACGCCTCCTTCGAAGGGTTCCGAGAATTGAGGCGGAGAACGAACCCGCAATCGGATCGACCCCGCCACGGCTCAAGATTGAAAACGGCCGCCGCTGAACCGTTCCGGGGCGAGGCCTGTCGTCAGTGCCAGAGATCGACTCCAGTCTCCCACTGTTCAAAGTTTAAATTGCCCTTCATTCTCAAAGACACCCTGTGACTAGTTTTCGATGTATGCTGAGAAATGGTCCGTCACCAAGAACTGTCCTCTGGGGCCCTGGAGTCCTCGCCTGGGCCATGGCCTGCGTCCTTCACGCGGCCCCTCGACCCGCGCTGGAACCGGGTTTCGATCAAGTGGTGCGCCCCTTCCTGAAGCAGTATTGCAATGACTGCCATGACGGGGTCACCCGCAAGGCAGAGTTAGACCTCGAGCGTTTTCGCTCCGTGCCAGAAGTGCTCGGCGAATTTGCCACTTGGGATGGAGTGCTGGACCGGCTTCGCGCCGGCGACATGCCACCGGCCAAATCCAAGACCCAGCCATCGAGCCCGGAGCGTCAAGCAATGGTGGCTTGGATTGAGGCCCTTCGAGAACGGGAGGCTCGACGTCAAGCGGGGGATCCTGGCCCGTTGCCCGCACGCCGCCTGAACAATGCCGAGTACGACCACTCCATCGCCGAGCTCACCGGCGTCGATTTGCGGCCAACGCGCAACTTTCCACTGGATCCCGCCAACCAGGCCGGATTCGACAATTCGGCCGAGTCTTTGGCCCTGTCGCCGGCGCTCGTAAAGAAGTACCTCGAGGCGGCCCGAGAAGTGGCTAATCATCTGGTGCTCCAACCCGAGGGTTTTACCTTTGCGGCCCATCCGGTCATCGCCGACACCGACCGCGACAAATGGGCGGTATTCCGCATCGTCGATTTCTACCGGCGCCAACCCACCGACTTGGCCGACTACCTGGAGGCCGCTTGGCGATTCCGATACCGCACGCGGCTCGGCCTCGGCAACGCCTCGCTCGAACGGATCGCCTCCGACGCAAAAATTAGCCCGAAGTACCTCGCTCGAATTTGGAGCGCTCTGCAGCACCCCGGCGAGACGGTCGGCCCCATGGCCTGGGTTCAGGCTGAATGGCGAGCCCTGCCAGAGCCGGGGCCCAGGTCAGCGACCGGAAACACCCTCGAGAGAGGTGTCCGCCCAGCCTGCGAACGTCTTCGCAGCGAAGTGAATGCTCTGCGCTCACGACTGGTACCCGATGTGGCCAACTTGCGCGCCCCACCCATCCACGACGGCTCACAAACACTGGTGCTCTGGAAGAACCGTCAAATGGCCGCCAACCGACGGCGCTGGGATCCCGGTGCGTTGTGGTCGATGGACGGACAGACTCATGGAACGAACCTGGCCGCCCAGATTGCAGTGAAGACCAACACCCCGGCTCAAGCTCCCCGCCAAAAACCCGGCGCCCGTGTCCAGGCTCCTACGCCCTCCATTGTGCAGCGAGGCGGCGTCTCGCTGGCGCCCACCTTAGTAACCCGTGAATCGTCGGCACTCACGCAAATGGTGGCGGCAAAGAAACGGGAGCGGCTGCCTCAATTGGAGGTCCCGGCTGACCCGGTGGCCCGTGCAGAATACGAGGCGGCCTTCGCCCGTTTCGCCGACCTGTTCCCGGACGCCTTCTACATCACTGAACGCGGCCGTGTGTACCTCGACGCGGAGAAGGAGCAAGAAAACGCCGGCCGACTGCTCAGCGCAGGCCTGCACAGCATGACCGGCTACTTCCGCGACGACCAACCGCTCTACGACCTCGTCTTGAACGAAGCCGGGCAGCGTGAGTTGGATCGACTGTGGGACCAATTCTGGTTCCTGGCGTCCGTTCCGCATCGCATGCTGACGAGCCTCGTGTGGTTTGAGCGGACCGATTCGGCCTTCCTGCGGGACCCAGAGTTCGACCCCTTTCGGCCCGAAGACCAGTCGATCCATTCCACCGAAAAAATCCGACAACTTGGGGAACTCTACGAGGCCAAAGCCGCGCGTAACAACGCCAGCGACACCGCCCGGCAGGCCATTAGGGATCACTTCGCGGACACCGCGCGGCAAATCACCCGACTACAGCTGCTGCACGAAACGGCAGAATCCGGCCACCGGGCGTTCCTAGATGGCTTCGCCGAGCGGGCCTACCGACGCCCCCTGCGGGCTCCAGAGCGGGAAGAACTCCAAAAATTCTATCAGGATTCTCGAAAAAAGAACGGCCTCAGCCATGAGGAGGCAATGCGGGACTGCGTGGTACGGGTGCTCATGTCGCCCCAGTTCTCCTTCCGCCTAGACCTGGTCGAAGGGAGCGGTCGCACGATTTCAGGCCGTCGTGACGCATCAACTGCCGCGTCAGTGCCTCTCTCC
>CANNNH010000239.1 GCA_947505915.1 Comamonadaceae bacterium | reverse complement strand
TCGGCCAAAAAGGGTTGGGCCAGCAAAAAGCGGGTGCCTGGACCGACGACGGGCAATTGTGTGCTGCGCCGGGGCGGGAAAAAGTCCACATCCACGCCCATGGTCTTGAGCAATTGGCCGAGCTGGTCTTCCACCACATCGGCCAAGGTGCCCACCACCAACAAGCGCGCTGCGCCGTCGCTGCTTTGTGGCAGGGTGGGCGCCAGCGAGGCCAGGCAAGCGTCTTCGCCTTGGGTGAAGGTGGTTTCGATGCCGCTGCCCGAGTAGTTGAGCACCCGCACCGATGGCAAGTATTGGCGGGTCAAGCGCTCGGCGGCGCGCGACAGATCGAGCTTGATGACTTCTGAGGGGCAGGAGCCGACCAAAAATAGCAGTTTGATGTCGGGGCGGCGTTGCAGCAGTTGGCCCACCACTTTGTCGAGTTCATCGTTGCAGTCGGCCAAGCCGGCCAAGTCGCGCTCGTCGATGATGGCGGTGCCAAAGCGCGGCTCGGCAAAAATCATCACGCCCGCAGCAGACTGAATCAGGTGGGCACAGGTGCGTGAGCCGACCACCAAAAAGAAAGCGTCTTGGATTTTGCGGTGCAGCCAAATGATGCCGGTCAGGCCGCAAAAAACCTCGCGCTGGCCGCGCTCGATCAGCACCGGCGCATCTTGGCAGCCGGTGGCGTTCTCGCTGCGAATGGGGATCACGCTGCTCATGCGGCTGCCCCTGCGCCGACCATGCCGGCACCACTGAAGTTTTGTTTTTCACGCGCTTGTTGCAAGCGTGCAGCGCGCAGCTTCCAAATGAACTGCCCGGCGTTGATGCAATAGGTGAAGTAAGCCAACAAAGCCACGCCCAGTTGTTGCTGCAAGCTCATGTTTTGGTGATACCAACCAAACAAGTACAAGGTGTGCAGCGCCAGCACCAACATGCTGAAGATGTCTTCCCACAAAAAGGCCGGGGCAAACAGGTATTGGCCAAACACCACTTTCTCCCAGATGCAGCCGGTGATCATGATGGTGTAGAGCGTGAGGGTTTTGACCACCACCGACCACAAGGCCCATTGCTCGCCCTCACCGGTGGCCATGCAACGCAGCACCAGCACCAGGCTGACCAAGAACACCAAAAACTGAATCGGTGCCAAAACCCCTTGCACCAGCGTCCAGGCCGTGGCATCGCGCCGCAGGCGTTGCTCCGGCGTGTAAAGGGCGGGTGGTATTGCCTTGGCGGCAGAACCGGGGTGTGACATGCTTGACCTTGTGACCAATTCGTATGAGGTCACTTTAGGCAATGAATGCGCATCTGTCAATTAGAGTTGACGGTATATTTAGTTGACACTTATAGGGTTTTCACTATGTATGTGTCATGGGAAATATAAAGACACTGTGTCCTTGGGGTCTGCCGATGTCTAAACCGGTTGACATCCAGTAACTTTTGGACAGGGTCCAGGTCGAGCCTGCGTGTGTGGGTTTGGCTACTGGGCGCGCATTGTGAGGGGGACAGGGCGTGGATCGAGAACAGACGGTGGCCATCGTTCCAGCCATCACCGAATGGGTGGTGGACAGGTTGATGAGCGAGCACCAACAATTTGTGCAACAGCAAGACGTTGCCTTGCGCGGCCATGCGCTTCAATTGGCTTTGGCTTGTTTGCATGGGCGTGATCAAACGCGCACGTGTTTTCAGGCTTGGTTGGCCCAGGGCATGGCCTTGGACACTTTATATCTTCAAGTGCTGGCCCCAGCGGCCAGTTTGGTGGGCCAATGGTGGCAAGCCGACAGCGTTGACTTCGCCCATTGCACCGTGGGCCACAGCCATTTGCAGGACTTGTTGGTGGAGTTCAGCCCACAGTTTTTGGCCCAGTCCAGCGGTTATGCCGTCCCGGCGGGCCACCGCGCCTTGATGATGGGCCAACCCAATGCACAGCATGCTTTGGGTTTATTGATGCTGGCGGAATTTTTCCGCCGCGATGGTTGGAGCGTGACCAGTGCCTCCAAGATGGGCCGCTTTGAAGCGCTGTCCACCATTGGCAACGAGGCTTTTGACCTGGTGGCCATTTCGGTCAGCACCCAGCGCGAACTCCCTGCGCTCACCAAGCACATTGCCCAATTGCGCGAGCGCTCTTTGAATCCGCGCGTGGTGATCATGGTGGGCGGACCCATGTTGGCCCAAGACCCCCATTTGGCGGCCACCTTGGGGGCAGATTTTTCCAGTGGAACGGCCGATCAGGCCTTGCGTGACGCCGCCCAACAAGTGCGCATGCGCAGGCAGCGGCAGGTGACTCAGGCCCGTGCCAGAGGCGTTTCGCGTGGGTGACCCTCGTAATTACATGCTATTTGCCCTAGACGAAGGTTGGACGGTGTTACATTTCGCATCGAAACGCCCTGTGGACGTTGCGGTGTGACAAGCTAGGCAGACATTTGTGAGGCTCATGATTTAAGGTTTATGCCAATTTCGTCTCTTTCACCGTTGGATATGGCTCAGCTGATTGGCGTCAGCGCGGACATTGCGTTGCTGTTGGACGAGGCGGGCGTGGTTCAAGAGGTGTCTATGTCGCGCAGCGACTGGGCCGCGCTCGATTGCCGAAGCTGGGTGGGACGGCCCTGGTTGGACACCTTTGCTGAAGACAGCTTGCCCAAATTGCCTGAAATGTTGGCCGCCAAGGCCGGTGAGGCGTTGCGTTGGCGCCACATCAACCACACATCGCAAGTGCCGGGCGGCAGCGATGTGCCTTTGCAGTACGTGGCCGTGCCTTTGGCGGAGGAAGGCATGAGCTTGGTGTTGGGCCGCGACATGTCGGTGGTGGCCAGTTTGCAGCAGCGGTTGATGGACGCGCAGCAATCCATGGAGCGCGACTACATGCGTTTGCGCCACATGGAGGCGCGCTATCGTATTTTGTTTGAAACCTCAGGCGAACCCGTGCTGGTGGTTGATGTGGCTTCGCAACGGGTGATGGAAGCCAACCCTGCGGCCCAAGCTTGGGTCAAGGACGCGGGCAAGCGCTTGGTCGGGCGTGAAATCAATGAGTGTTTTGAGAGCCAGCACCGCGATGCACTGCAAGCCTTGCTGCGCATGGCCCAAGCCACCGGGCGGGCTGAAATTGGCCGCGCCCGGTTCATGGGCACGTCGCAAGACAGCGCCTTGTCGGTATCGGTCTTTCGCCAAGAGGGCGGTGCACAATTTTTGATCCGCCTGCTGCCCAATGCGGGTGCGTTGTCGGATGCCCAACCCGATGCGCAGGGCTGGTTCAGCGAAGCCATGGAGCGCTCACCCATGGGCTTGTTGGTCACCGACCGGCAAGGCTCGGTGGTGGCGGCCAATGCCGAACTGGTGTCGCTGGTGGGGGCCACTTCCTTGGCCCAGCTGCAAGGCCAAGCCATGGAGCGTTGGTTGAGCCGTGGCAGTGTCGATTGGGGGGTGTTGCAAACCAATATCCGCCAAACCGGTAGCGTGCGTGGTTTTGCCACAGAGCTGCGCACCATGGCCGGCACCCAGGTGGCGGTGGAGATTTCGGCCCTGACCCTGACCGGCCCGCAGGCCTTGTATGGCTTTTTTGTGCGCGACGTGGGTCGCCAACGCCTGCCTGACGCCCCCATTGAGTCGGGCATGGCGGGCTCAGTGGCCCAATTGGCCCAACTGGTGGGTCGCATGCCGATGAAAGATATCGTGGGCGAGACCAGCGACATGATCGAGCGCATGTGCATCCAAGCGGCCTTGCAACTGACCCACAACAACCGCGCCTCGGCGGCTGAAATGTTGGGTTTGTCGCGCCAAAGCCTGTATGTGAAGTTGCGCCGTTACGACATGGCCGCCAGCGGCGAGGCCGAGTAAGCCACCCCCCTTCGCACCAAAATGGTGTTTTCCGTCCGCGCGGCCAAAAGGGGTAAAGATCGAAAAATGTCAGATATTTCTGACGAAATAATCGTAAACCT
>CANNNH010000238.1 GCA_947505915.1 Comamonadaceae bacterium | reverse complement strand
AATACCAATAAAAGACCAAGACACCGCCACGATAGAGCGCCAAAACGGACGCTTGACCACTGCAGGCTTTTCAAGCGTTGTGGTGTCTGAGCTCATGAACCCACCTTGGTTGCAGGAACCACCAGGGCCGCACTGGGGGCAGGCGGTGTGCTGCTACCTACCTCAAAGAAGGTATAGGACAAGGTGATGGTGGTTACGTCTTTGGATAATTTTTTGTCCACCACAAACACCACAGGCCATTGCTTTTTCTCACCTGGGGCCAAGGTGTATTGGTTGAAGCAAAAGCACTCTACTTTATTGAAGTGCGGCCCCGCTTGGTGTGGCGCATAGCTAGGAATGGCCTGTGCAGACATGGTTCGGTCTTGCACGTTTTGAAACTCGTACATCACCGTGGCCATCTCGCCAGGGTGCACTTGAATTGAGTTTTGCATGGGCTTGAAATGCCAAGGACCCCGCGCATTGGCATCAAACTCTACCGTGATAGTGCGGCTTGTATCAACTTGGCTGTTTTGCGGCGCGGCAAGCCTTGCATTGCCAGAACCAGGCAATTCCTTTTCGCCCAAGGCCAAAATATTGATGCCGGTAGCTTCACAAATCGCCAAATACAAAGGCACCAAGGCATAGCCAAACCCAAACATGCCCAAAGCCACCACGGCAAGTTTGCGCAGCATCAGCAGGTTAGCGTTGCGCAGGCCCATGGCTTTGGCTTAATTGTTGAGAAAGGTGACTTTGGCGACGACGCCAAGAAAAAAAACAGCCGACACCGAGGCCAGTGTCAGGGCAAGGCGAAGATTGCTTTTTTTCTGTTCAGACTTCATGTCAGAGTATCGCTGGTTCAAAAACTCAGGCCACGATGCGTGTAGCGTCGCTGTTGAGCTTGGGTGGTGTCTCAAAGGTATGGAAAGGTGCAGGTGAAGGCACTTCCCACTCCAAACCTTCGGCTGCCTCCCAAGGGCGCTGAGGCGCAGGCTCACCCTTGCCACGCATGGTGGGCAACACCACAAAGAAGAAGAAATACACCTGAGCAATACCGAAGGCAAATCCACCGACTGAGGCCAAGGCATTGAAGTCAGCAAACTGCATCGGGTAGTCAGCATAACGACGGGGCATACCGGCCAAGCCCAAGAAGTGCATGGGGAAGAAAGTGACGTTAAAGGAAATGAGGGTCCACCAGAAGTGGATCTTGCCGCGGGTTTCGTTGTACATCACGCCAGTCCACTTGGGGGCCCAGTAGTAATAGCCTGCGAACATGGTGAACAAGGAACCGGCCACCAACACATAGTGGAAGTGGGCCACCACGTAGTAACCGTCTTGCAATTGCAAATCAATGGGCGCCATCGCCAAGATCAGGCCGGTGAAACCACCCATGGTGAACACGAAAATGAAGCCCACCGCAAACAACATGGGGGTTTCAAAGGTCATGGACCCTTTCCACATGGTGGCAACCCAGTTGAACACCTTCACACCCGTGGGCACAGAGATAAGCATGGTCGCGTACATGAAAAACAGCTGGCCAGTGACGGGCATGCCGGTGGTGTACATGTGGTGCGCCCACACGATGAAAGACAAAATCGCGATAGATGAAGTGGCGTAAACCATGGAGGCATAACCAAACAACTTTTTGCGTGAGAAGGCGGGAATGATCTGGCTGATGATGCCAAACGCGGGCAAGATCATGATGTACACCTCGGGGTGACCGAAGAACCAGAAGATGTGCTGGAACATGACGGGGTCGCCACCGGCAGCAGGGTTAAAGAAGGTGGTGCCGAAATGACGGTCGGTCAAGGTCATGGTGATGGCACCAGCCAACACAGGCATCACAGCAATCAAGAGATAAGCGGTGATAAGCCATGTCCAAACGAACATAGGCATCTTCATCAAGGTCATGCCAGGCGCGCGCATGTTCAAGATGGTCACGATGATGTTGATGGAACCCATGATGGATGAAGCGCCCAAGATGTGCAGCGCAAAAATCGCTGCGTCCATGGAGGGGCCCATTTGCAGGCTCAAAGGTGCGTAAAGCGTCCAGCCACCTGCGGGGGCACCGCCAGGCATGAAGAAAGAACCGGCCAACATCAAGGCGGCAGGAATCATCAACCAGAAGCTGAAGTTGTTCATGCGGGCAAAGGCCATGTCAGCCGCGCCAATTTGCAGCGGGATCATCCAGTTCGCAAAGCCCACAAAGGCCGGCATGATGGCGCCAAACACCATGATCAGGCCGTGCATGGTGGTGAGCTGGTTGAATAACTCGGGGTTTACCAATTGCAAGCCTGGTTGGAACAGTTCAGCGCGAATACCCAAAGCCAAAACGCCACCAATGATGAGCATGGTGAAAGCAAACAGAAGGTACAGCGTACCAATGTCTTTGTGGTTGGTCGCATAGACCCAACGGCGCCAGCCGTGGGGCGCACCGTGGTGGTCGTCGTGTCCGTGGTCGGCCCCGTGGCCATGGGGGTGTAGTACAGCGCTCATAGAAGATTCCTTCGATTTAAACGGGGTTACTGACGTGCAGCAAGCACTTGGGCAGGCTGAACCATTTGTCCGGTCTTGTTCGACCAATTATTTTTGGTGAAGCTGATGACGGCAGCGATTTCGCTGTCAGACAGTTGCTTCCATGCGGGCATGGTCAGGTTGTTTTGACCATTGAGCATGACTTTGATCTGCTTGGTTGCGTCAGCATCCAACACGACCACAGCACCGTCAAGTGTTTTGATGGGGCCCATGCCTTTGCCATTGGCTTGGTGACAGGCTTGGCAATTGGCTGCATAGACTTTTTCGCCTTTTTGCATGAGGTCAGCCATGGACCACACCTTGTTGGGGTCGTCTTGTTTGGCAGCCAATTTTTTATTTTGATCAGCCACCCAAGCGGTGTACTCTTCAGCGCTGACCACTTTGACGTGGATGGGCATGTAAGCATGTTCTTTACCGCACAGTTCTTGGCATTGGCCGTAGAAGTCACCGGTTTTTTCGGCACGGAACCAAGTGTCACGCACAAAACCTGGAATGGCATCTTGCTTGATACCAAAGGAATTCACTGCAAATGAGTGAATCACGTCGTTCGAGGTGGTGATGATGCGCACCTTTTGATTGACAGGCACCACCAAGGGGTTGTCAACTTTCAAAAGGTAGTTATCGATGGGTTCGGGTTTGCCGCTGTTGGACATTTCGCGCTGGGCATTGTCCAAGGTGGAGATAAAGCCTATGCCTTCACCTTCGCCCTTGATGTAGTCGTAACCCCATTTCCACTGATAGCCCGTGGCCTTGATGGTCAAGTCGGCGTTGGAAGTGTCCTTGCTGGCCACCACCGCTTTTGTTGCGGGCAATGCCATCAAGATCACGATGACAAAAGGTACCACTGTCCAAGCAATTTCTACCTTTAGGGACTCATGAAAAGATGCAGCTTTGTGTCCCACCGATTTGCGGTGTTTCCAAATGGAATAAAACATGACACCAAACACAGCCACAAAAATCACCGTACAGATGATCAGCATGAACCAATGCAACCAAACTTGCTCTTCAGCAATTTTGGTGACCGGTGGGTGCAGGTTCAGTTGACGAACTGCGGGGCCGCCGGGTAAATCGTTGACTGCCCACGCCATGGTGGAAATCATGGCAAATAATGCAATGCTTGCTTTTTCAAATTTTTTGTAAATGTTGTTCATCATGTTTGTAAAGATTCAACAAGGGGTGTAACCACCAAATCCACACGATTCTAACCATCCCAGCTGTTACAAAGCCTGACGCCAATCTTTCAGTCTTTATTAATGCGCTGACTGGGTAATTGAGAACGCAAATCCTCCACCGAAATATGCGTCGTCTCTGAAGAAAAAGCTTTGGCTGTGGCTTTGAAAGCATGGCCATAAATAACCTCAAAATTCAGTGCCAATCGACCTGAGCTTTGTGGGGTTATCAAGCCCTGTT
>CANNNH010000237.1 GCA_947505915.1 Comamonadaceae bacterium | reverse complement strand
TGATGGTGTCTTGGTTAAAAATAAACAGACCGCAGAGTTTACAAGCACCGCTTTGACTTAGCGCAAAATAATTGGGGTCAGACCCTGATTTAATCAGGGAATCTGACCCCATGAATGATGGAGATATGAATGAAAAAACACTTTCTGCTTTGGGCCTTGTTGGTGGTCCCTGGGGCTTATGGCCAATCTAGGCTGGATGTCGCATTTACTTGGAACATCAGCCACCGCTGCTCGCCGGTGTCGCCTGAGATTCGCCTCAAAGATATCCCCTCTGGCACAACCACCATTCGGGTGAAGATGACCGACTTGGACCAAAAAGACGACGACCATGGTGGTGGCGACATCAGCCAAAGTGAGCCTTTTGGCGGCAGTTTCACCATCGCCCCCGGCGCTTTGAAAGCTTACAAAGGCCCCTGCCCTGAAAACTTCACCACCTTGGGACATGAATACCAGTTCAACGTCACCTCCTTGGGCGCTGACGGCAAGCCTTTGGCTGTGGGCAGCGCCAAAGCTGCGTTTTCCGCGAAATTTGTGATCTTGCAGGGCCTGTTAAAAAGCCCTTGAGCCTTGAATGTCGACCAGCAAGTCGCTGTAAAGATCTTTAAATTCAAAGGAACTCAAAGTGGGCATCGCCAAGGTAATGGGCATATTCGCTTGAACCCTGTGCTTGGGCCACGGTAGTACATTGAGCCAGCATTTGTTCACCGCGTATTTCAGGCAAACCCGCAAACTCAATATCACTTGTTCGGTATTTGCTTGAGAGAGACCTGTGCGCACTAGCTCGCTTGTCAAATGGCGAATACGCACGGCGGTGATGTCGTAGAGCTGGGTGTCACCCAACAATGGAAATAAGTGGTCCTTTAAATGCGCTTCTCGTCGAGTCAATACAGCTTGACTTAAACGCGAGGATTCATGCGCCATGTACAGCTGGGCAAGCTCTTTGAAATTATCTGGCTCGCTCAGGTGTTTAGGCAATGATCATCTCCCGCAGGCTTTCGACCCGCAACATGACGAGTGCGATGTCCGGTTTGGCCATCCCCGCCGCTGTTAACACATCTTTGAGCACATCGGCAACCTCGTCGAAGTGCATGCCGTTGATATGGTACTTGGCATGTGCAGTGTACATATCTCTGCCGGTATAGAACTCTGCGGGTTTACCCATGACAAACGCCACATATTTCACCGTGTGCTGGGCCAAGTGCTCCATATCAATGCCCTCAAAGTAAGCCGCCAGTTGATGACGCGCCATGATTTCATGGTGAAAAGCTTTGACAATTTTGGCAATAGTAGGAATGCCACCGTATTTGTCAAATAAGGTGTCGAACTCTGGGGGCTTAGGGGGTGCAGGCGCTGGCTCCACTGCCACGTCCTCTGGGGTGCTGGCTTTTTTGCCAAAAGCCGAGCCTAAGCTGTCGTGGAAATCACGAGAACCACATTTTGAACATTTCGATGGTTTTGCTTCTTCAGAAGCTACGCCGCACTTGCTGCAAACTTTGATGGCCATGTGGGCGCTACCTTTGAGAAAATTGACAAGATATTACGATAAAAATTACAATTATGTTGGTTTAATGCGTGATTTTGGGGTAAATCTGCAGCGGCGTGAAATTTGCTTATTCCTTGGCAGTGTCAATATTTCGTTGACTAAAACCGTCACCCAAAGGTGGCAAAGGGGATATCCATGCTGAGATTGATCGCTTTCATAGTCACTTCGACCCTTTTAACCCCCCTTGCCCATGCCGAACACTGGCGCTACTGTGCGGCCAATGCGCCCGAATCTACGCCTTGCAAAGCATATGTGGCTTCAGCCTTGTCTGGGAATTTGCCCCTTTCTGACAGCGCAGAGGTGCCACGTTACGCCTCAGCCACGCCTGTTTCTTTGGCGGTCAACCCCCTGCAGTCTGGCGATGTGCCCAGTTTTGGCTACACCCCCGCCAGCGCTTTGCAGCCTTTTCTTCAAATGACCGCTTCCATCTTGGTGAGATAAACCCCATGAACACCCACGTCCATTCCGCCTCCGTCGGCGTACAAAGTTTTCACATCAACCCTTGGACTTTTTGGTTGATGCTCCAAGTGGCTTTTATCGTGGCCGTCACCATGGCCACGCTTTGGGCCGTGCCGCACGACCCGCAAAGTGATCGCGAGCGCTTGGACATAGAACACACCATTGAAGAGCGCGGCCTGTGGCAGCAACTCAATGCACGTCAATGCAATTTGGCTGATGAAAGTGTTCAGGCTTTGCAGCAACAACTGAGCGCCTACAACCTGAACGGGCGAAGTCGGATGCAAGCCGAAATCAACCAACTCAAACTCAAGCTCAATGAAGCCCAAGCCATGGTCGACTACGCTGTGCTGCAGGGTTACCCCAACGGCATGATCGTGCGCGAAGAAATCACCAAAGTGAATTTTTACAAAAAGAAAATTGCCGAACAGCGCTGGGAAGACCAGTCATTCAGCTACGACTTGATTGCTGACCCCGATATGCGTAATTACGCTGTGCAATGCGCCAGCAACGACGGTTTGCTTTCGCAAGCACGCTCAGCGCTGGACGACGCCAATGTGCAGCACACGCAGAGCCAGCGCCAAGGAACTGTCATCTATTTGCTGGCCTGTCTGAGCTATATCGTTTTGGCGATGGGCAGTTTGGCTTTTCAGCACCGACGTCTGCGAAATTCTTGACCGCCTAGGGCTATTGCTGATTGCTGAACCAAGCAACTGAAAGATAACATGGTCTCTAACTCATGGGGACCACAGTGAAGTACTTGCCATTTGTTAGCTGCCATCCAAAGCTGTTATCTGCCCTTTTTATTGCTGGGCTAATGACCCTACAGCCTGTTGTTTACGCACACTCAGGTGCTCAGCCTGATGAAAAAGAAAGCAAAGTGGATTGCCGAGCGGTGTTTAACTTCACCTTTCCCAAAATCCTAGACTTCATGGCGGAAATCGATTGCAACCAATTCATTTCCAGCAACAGCGACTGGAACTGGCGCTACCCCAACAGCTACTTTGACCGACCCTTCATTTCTGCCTTCTCACCCCGCAGCCGCAAGGCAGAACCTGGCATGCGGTTTTTCAGACGCATTTCGGCTTATGAAGTTCAAGGTCAAGATATCCAAGACGCCTATGACAATATCTTCATCAAGCTTAAGAATTTTCCAGAGAAGCAACTTCCCAAGCGTTTGATCCGCATGGACACGGTCAACGACATCAAAGATGAAACCCATATTTGGTTTGGTTTCTCGAGCGAAGACAAAGGCTGGGCTGTGGTCTGTGCACCTGAATGTGCGCCTGAATATCTTTTCATCATAGAGAAAAGATAAAAAAAGCACCTTCCTTTCGGAAGGTGCTTGAATGACTTAAGTCAGATCAGGTTCAATACAAAACAATGGGGTTTGCAGGAGAGCCGGTGGCACCAATGATCTTCAAAGGGGCCCAAATGAAAGCGCCTTCTTTGACACCAGCGTTAAGCAGACTCTCGGTATCCACGTTTTCCAAATTCCAGATGCCGCGTCGAGTTTGTAAATCGGTGTGGCAGGGAACGGCATAGCCCATCACTTCATTGCCAGGTTGCGCATCGTTGGCAGAGGTGTCGCCCATGGTCAAGGCGATATCGCGACTGGCCAAATAGGTACAAGCGCTGATGCCAAAGCCAGGCTCGCCTTCAGCAAAAAGTGCACGAGCCGCGGCGCGTTGCTCAGAGGTCATCTTTTTGTATTTAGAAGCACCCCATGTATTGCCTTGGCCAGTGTGCAAAGCGACGCAGTCGCCAGGGCCAATTTCTTTGAGGCCTTGCGCTTTGACGATGGCTTTCACATCATCGGCTGTAACAATGCCTATGTCGCCAGGTTGCTTGGGAACAGGCAACATTTCAGCAGCTGCAGACAGCTTGCCCTGCGATTTACGGTAAGCCACAGCATCCAAGACCACG
>CANNNH010000236.1 GCA_947505915.1 Comamonadaceae bacterium | reverse complement strand
TCGCTGAGTTCAGTGCTGTACTTGATGTTGAGGTCATCCAGTTTGTGAGCCATATTTTCACGTGCGCCGTCACCTTGCTTTTGTCCGTAATCCAAGTTCAAGCCTTTTCCGCCAATACTCACCTTTGAGTTGATGTAATCCCGATTACCAATTACACCCTGTACATAACCGCCGAAAGCCTGCCGAGGTGCAGGGGTGATGTAATTCACCACACCACCCACTGTTTGTGGGCCAAACATCAGAGAACTTGCGCCTTTGAGTACTTCAATTCGCGCATAGCGATCTACCATCGGGTGGTAATAGCTAGCGTTGTCCCCATAGGGTGCATAGGCCAATGCAAGCCCATCTTCTAGCAAGGTGATCTTGGTGGACCGTGTCGGATTCAAGCCACGCATGGCGATATTTGGGCGTAAGCCAAAGCCCTCTTCATCACGTGCATGTACGCCTGCCACCTTACGCAATGCTTCATTGACAGTGAAAACGTGGGAGTCCTCTAGTTCCTTCTTCCCAAGAATCTGGCCTGCACCACCAAGACTTGTGAGGTTTTCTTCCCCGCCGATCACAAATACCGTTGCCATGCTCATTTCTGGGGAGGTTTCCTGTGCATGGCCGACAGAAATACCTATGTATGTATAGGCAATGGCAAGCAGTAGTCGCGAAGGACACGACCATTTTTGCAATGGTTCTTGCTTCATTGATGCCATGATTTTTTCACTAAGTTCAAAAATTGAGAAAATCTTAACTCGAATAAGAATGATTCGCATTAACTTTATATATGCAGGGGTTTTCCATCAGAAATTCCGTAAAACATGAAAAACTCATCGATCATTTCGCTGGCATTTGATACAAAGTGCCATTCAGTACCCTATTGGCCAGTAATTACAATAAAAAAGTTGATATTTTTGAGAAAAAAGAAATCATCCTCCCACCATGCATATTTTTTTAACAGTTTCTCGATGATGGATAAAACGTATAAGGCAAGTTTTTCATTTATGGCGGCACTCTTAGCCTTGGTCAACTCTTCAACATAGCTGATGCAAGGCATGAAATAAAAAGCTTAGTTTCGTTAAAGGAGCAACTTGCAATATGATGTCAGGCATCCAAACAATTTAATGATCAATATGTCTAATGTTTCAAGCCTCAATAATGATTTGTTCATACCCGATGGTGTTACGTTCGTGGGCTCGATCAATGTGCCAGGATTTGCTCAGATAAATGGTGACATATCTGGTGAAATTAATTGCAAAGAACTAGAAGTGGGACCAAAAGGGAACATCAAAGGAAAAGTTCAGGCTCAGGGAATACAAGTGCATGGCCAATTGGAAAACGATATCAATTGCAAAGGTTTGGTGAAAATTTTCAAGACTGGAAAAGTTTCAGGAAAACTTACTTATTCAGAAATTGACATTGAGCGCGGTGGCCAGTTTATTGGGAATATGAGCAGCACCAAGTCTGGATAAATTAGCCTCACGGTTGACTACCGCTTGTCAACTTGTCTAAAAATTGAATGGCCCCCACAGAGGCAAATTCATCGGCATTGAATTCGCAAAAATTATCTACGTATTGAACGGCCGTATCCAGAGATGGTAATTGACTAAATTTATTTTCTGTTAGTTTTTTTCTGGAAATATTGGTCAAATTCAACGGAGCCAGAAAGGCATTCAGCCAGGTGGTTTTTTCAATATTGCTGGTAGTCTTCCAATTTTTACAACTGGGATTGCCAAATAAACTTTGACTGTTTGCATGCGAAGCAAACAAACTGAAAATGACAAAAAAACTGGCTATAAAGCAAACAGACTTTATGGCTTCTCCCATTGACTTATCAGGTTGCTCAGCATTATCAAAAGCTTTTTTTTGATTGGTCATTTTTCTACTCATTTTGCCAATTCAAACAACAGTAACACCTAATTGCATGGTCATTATGAATATTTGTCAAAAATAATATATTTGAATGGGCGGTAAATTGTTACCATGGCTCACGCAAACACATGGATTAAGTCATGAAACTGGTTTTAGTTTTTTTGTTGGTGGTGGGCTTAGAAGTCAATGCGCAAAGTGTAGGTGATGTCTTTGGTGGCATCTCATTTATACAACCCTCCATCAAAGACGAGTCCTCAAAAAATCTCGGCACCTTCAAGCCCACAGTTGTTGGATTAGGACTGGCTTATGTGGTGGCTGACAACATAGCGTTGGAAGCCAATGCGTTTGATGGCAGCAGTGACTCATCCCTGACACCAACAAGCGTTGTCACTTATACGGTCAAATTAAAAAATGGATACAGCTTAGGTGTTCGCCCATTCATCGCATTCAATGACTCATGGGGTGGTTATGCGAAGTTAGGTAGGCAGTTTGGAACACAAACAACTGTTGTCAAAACCTCCGTGTCACAAAAATCGACAGACTCTAGCTACGCGCAGACAGTTTATGGCCTTGGAATTTCTTACAACATCAATCCCAAGTGGGGAGTTTCCTCTGAGTATGTGTGGACGAAAAAAGGCGATTCCGAAACGAACAAGATTACATCAATGGGAATAAGTATCAGGTACAAATTTTAGTTACTTCGCACTCGTTAAAGCTTGCTTTGCACATAATAAAGCACAGTGAATATACTTGGCCGATCTGCAACTTATCCCACAAAAAAATATGAGTCGCAAACTAGTCCGCAGCGGAGTCCAGCACACAGTTAGCTTTAATCCAGCAACCCGCAATGCTGTTAGCCCTAAGTACGATTTAGAAAAAGGCGAAATAAAAACTGTTGATCTTCAAGACGATGTTGGCTCAATACCGAAGCCCATCATCAAAGATGATTTTTTTGCCGAGAAAAAAACACATATTAAAGATCGAATTCACCGCGTAAACGAAGACCATGTACATGAAAATAGACAGCAAATAAGCAGCCAAAAATCCATCTCAGACAACCGGCAAAAATTTGAAGACGATGCGCCAATAATCACCCATCAGTTTTTTGGCGCCAACGATGTCATGCAAGAAAACACAGCGCACATAGACAATACCCCTATCGTTGACCATTTCGCTCGCTTTAGCCAGACCGTCCCCACAAGATCGACAGCTCAACTTGTAAGCGCATCATCTGTGATTCAAAATCCAGGCATTGCCCGAAAACCTCGAAGCTCTGCGATAAAGCCTGGCAAGCAACTTAAGGTCAATTCAGTCAGCAAAGATTCAGGCGCATTGGTTGAAGATGAGCTTCAAGCAAAAATTCGTCGCATTAAGAAAAAGCTACAACATGCCAATCAAAAACTCAAAGACATACAAGAGCGTGATTAATAGATTGAAAGTTAATTCAATTTGTATCAATACTTAATTTGGTCTTTGTAAATAACACGCCATTTAACTTATAAAGTCATGATGCGTTCATAAATATCCCCTAAAACCTCAGGAAGTTATTCGAAGGTAAATAGCATGAACGAAAATTCCCAACTAGACGCAGAGCAATTACGGAAAATCCGTGAAGACATCTTAGACTCCATAGACGAAGAACTTGAGATGGCCATGGAAGATGGCGAAAATGAAAACGATCCTTTTGCTTCCGATGAAGAGAAAAAAAATCGTGCGGTTTATTTCCGTGAACTATTGCGCTTGCAAGGTGAGTTGGTCAAGTTGCAAGATTGGGTTGTTGCCACCAAACAAAAAGTGGTGATTCTTTTTGAGGGCCGCGATGCTGCAGGCAAGGGTGGCGTCATCAAACGAATTACCCAAAGGCTTAACCCTCGCGTCTGCCGAGTCGCAGCTCTGCCTGCGCCCAACGATAGAGAACGTACGCAATGGTATTTTCAACGCTATGTGACGCACCTTCCTGCCGCTGGTGAAATCGTTCTTTTTGATCGGAGTTGGTACAACCGTGCAGGGGTCGAGCGTGTGATGGGTTTTTGCACCGAAGATGAATACGAAGAATTCTTCAGAACCGT
>CANNNH010000235.1 GCA_947505915.1 Comamonadaceae bacterium | reverse complement strand
GGTAGGCGCAATGCGCAGGGCTTCACGGTACTTGGCCACGGTGCGTCTGGCGCAGTCGATACCTTGTTCTTTCAACATATCCGAAAGCTGGTTATCCGACAAAGGTTTTTTCGGGTTTTCACTGGCGATCAACTGTTTGATGAGCGCTCGCACCGCGGTGCTGGACGCATTGTTGCCGCTGTCGGTACCAAGACCTGAGCCGAAAAAATATTTCAGCTCGAAGGTGCCGTAGGGTGTGTGCATGTACTTGGCGGTGGTCACGCGACTGATGGTGGACTCGTGCAACCCTAGCTCTTCGGCGATCTCGCGCAACACCATCGGCTTCATGGCCAACTCGCCATGAATAAAGAAGCTTTTTTGGCGTTGCGTGATGGCGTTGCTCACACGCAAGATGGTGTCAAAGCGCTGTTGAATATTTTTGATCATCCATCGCGCTTCTTGTAAACGCTGCTGCAGCCCTGCGTGGCCATCGCCCTTGCCGCCTTTCAAGGCATTAGCATAAATGTCATTCACCTTCAGGCGTGGCATCACCTCGGGGTTGAGCATGGCACGAAATTGCGGCAACCCCTGTTTGTCCGTGCCGTGCGGCAATATCAGAACATCAGGGATGATGACGTTGCGCTCGACATCGATGAAGCGCCTGCCCGGCTTGGGCTCCAAGCGTGCAATCAGCGCCATGGCCAACTTCACCTGTACTTCCGTGTCATTCACGGCCAAGGCCAAACGCTTGAAATCGCGCTTGGCCAGCAACTCCAGTGGCTGTTTGCAAATCGCCAGCGCACAAGCACGTACCTCGGCACGCTCTGGGGTATCGGCACGGATGACTTGCAATTGCAAACGCAAACATTCGCCTAAATCTCGTGCGCCCACGCCGGTGGGCTCCAAGCTTTGCAACAGACTCAGCGCCACCTGAAAGCGGTGCACCAGTTCTTCGCATTGCTCCAAGTCGTCGCCCGCCAAACTTTCCGCCAAAGTTTGGAAGCTGTCCTCCAAATAGCCATCGTCGTTCAGGGACTCGATGAGAAAACGCAAGGCAGCACGGTCGGTGTCGTCAAGCCGCAGCGACAAAGCTTGTCGATGCAAGAACGCTGTGAGCGATTCTTGGTTTCGCGCCAGCTCGGTGGCTTGCGCTTTTTCATCATTGTCATTGCTGCTGTTGTTGCGCGCAGGGGCATCCCCGCCCCACTCGCTATCGTCAGGTGAAAACTCCACACTGCCATCGCCGTCCCAGCTTTCAGCCACGCCCTCAGCATCCACAGGTGCAGTGGTCTCGCTGGCGGTCTCGACCCGTACCTCGCTGACACGGTCCATAGGGCCGTCCCAGCTTTCGGGCTCGGCCTCGGAGCTGGCCGCTTGGCTGTTTTCTTGCTCTAGACCAAAGTCTTCACGCGGCGCCAAATCTTCCATTTCTTTTTCAAGAAACGGGTTATCGTCAAGCATTTGGTCGATCTCTTCGCTCAGCTCCAAGGTGGAGAGTTGCAACAAGCGGATGGATTGCTGAAGCTGTGGCGTGAGCGATAAGTGCTGCGAGACGCGAAGTGACAGGCCTTGCTTCATAAGCTGTGCCTTGGCCTCACATGCGGAAGTTTTCGCCCAGGTACACCCGCCGTACCTCTGGGTTGTTGACGATTTCTTCTGGCGAACCCTCGGCCAGCACACGGCCTTCGCTGATGATGCTGGCGTGGTCACAAATACCCAAGGTTTCGCGCACATTGTGGTCGGTGATGAGCACCCCAATGCCCTTGGCTTTCAAAAACCCAATGATGCGCTGGATCTCCATCACCGCAATCGGGTCAATACCCGCGAAAGGTTCGTCCAACAAAATAAAGCGCGGCTGGGTCGCCAATGCGCGGGCAATTTCCACGCGGCGACGCTCGCCACCCGACAAAGAAGGTGCTGGCGAATCACGCAAATGCTCGATGCGCAACTCTTGCAACAAGCTGTTTAAGCGGGTTTGAATGGTGGTTTTGTCCAAGGGCTTGCCAAGGTTATCGACTTGCAGCTCCAACACCGCGCGCACGTTGTCGGCCACATTGAGCTTGCGAAAAATCGAGGCCTCTTGGGGTAAATAACTCAAACCCATGCGGGCACGGCGGTGAATCGGTAAATCCTCAACCGACTCCCCATCGATGGAGATGGTTCCCGCATCAGCTCGCAACAAGCCCACAATCATGTAAAAAGAGGTGGTTTTGCCAGCGCCATTGGGGCCTAGCAAACCAACCACTTCACCCTTGGCCACCGAAATAGACACATCGTGCACCACGGTGCGGCTGATATAGGACTTTTGCAGATGCTGCGCCACCAACCGGCTGATGGGGGCAGGCGTGGAATTCACTTGCCTGCCTCGTCTTTTTTGCGCGGGGTGAGTACCGCGCGTACCCGCCCAGAAGATTCCGCGCCGGGTTTGCTGCCCGCATTCTTGCCGTCCACCGTGAATTGGTCGGTCAAGTTTTCATAAATGATGCGCTGTCCGGTGATGTCGTCGTTCAACACAGTGCCACGGTAGCGGCGAATTTGTGCACGGTTGATGAGGGTGACGCGGTCAGCGCGGCTGTCGTACTCAATGCGCTCGCCCTCGCCTTCCATCCATTCGTCCAGGCCTTCACGCTTTTGGCGGTAAAACGCTTTTTTTCCAGGCTCGGCGATCAACAAGCCGTATTGGTAACCCTCGGGGTCTTGCAGCACTTCCAGACGAGCACCGCGCAAAACCAAGGTGCCTTTGGTGGCGACAACTTTCCCAGTGAAGATGCTGAGTTGCTTGAGCTCATCGTGGTCTAGGTTATCCGCCTCGATGTTCATGGGCTTGCCACGGTCGGCTTTTTCCGCCCATGCAACCATGGGCGCCTGCAAAGCGCTAGCAAGACAACATAAAAAAAGAAGTTTATTCAAGGCACGAAAATTGCTGATGGTTTGATGGGATGCATTGTAGGGGCAGAATTGCCCCGTTCAGCGCCCTTTACGAACCTCGCCGAGCAAGAAATCCACCACTTGCAAAGCCCGGTCCATGGTGCCCGCCAAGGAGCCATCGACATAAAACCGCCCCGCCACCCCAAGTGCGGGTACACCTTCAACCTTGAACTGCTCTTGCAACTGCGCGGCGCGACGGGCTTTGCCGATCACGGTAAAGGAGTTGTACAAATCGGTGAACTGTTTTTTAGCAATGCCGTTTTTCTCAGCCCAAACCAGCAAAGGCTCCAAGGTGGTGAGGGTTTGGCGTTCGGTATGAATAGCCGCAAACATCTTGGTTTGCAACTCTTCAACTTTACCCAAGGCTTCAAGCACGTAGTAGGCGCGTTGCTGTGGTTCAAATTCGGCGCGAAAGCGCACCGGTACCCGCTTGAGCTCAACATCCTTCTGAAGTTTTTTGCTCCAAGCACTGAGCGAAGGCTCGAAGGCATTGCAATGCGGGCAGTTGTACCAAAAGAACTCCAACACCTCGATACGGCCTTTGGCCGCTTCGGTGGGCACGGCTTGGCTGAGTTTGAAGTAATCGGTGCCTTCCTTAAAGCCAGTTTGTGCCACGGCTGGGGCAAAAGGCATGGAAGAAAGTGCGCCCAAGGTGAGGGCAGAAAAAGTGCGGCGTTGCATGGTGGGCCTCTTGAGAAAAAAGATCAGCGTTGAACCCGCATCAGGGCGGATTCAAATTTGGTGGCTTTGAGTTTGGTTTGGGCGTCTTCAGCCTCGGTTTTGGTTTCGAACGGCCCTAACCGCACTCGGTAGACGATTTTGCCGTTTTGTTCACGCTCGGATATTTTGGGGTCAAAGCCCCCCAAAGCCAACTTGGCTCGCTGTGTTTGCGCTTCCTCGCTGCCGTTGAAGGCACCGACCTGAACGAAGTAATAAAAAGCATCGACAGCTTGGGTTTTGCTTAGCGCCAAATCACCCAAGGGGTCCGCAGAACTGGACTCTGCAGGCTGGGACGGCGTGGGCG
>CANNNH010000234.1 GCA_947505915.1 Comamonadaceae bacterium | reverse complement strand
GCAGCAAACATTGCGTGTTCGATGCATTTGCCATGAACGATGTGGTGGTCAACCGCGGCGCCACTTCAGGCATGGTGGAACTGCGCATTGAAGTTGACGGCCGCTTTGTAGCCACGCAGCGAGCAGACGGTTTGATTGTGGCCACGCCCACTGGCTCGACGGCCTATTCTTTGTCGGCCGGAGGCCCCTTGATGCACCCCAACTTGGGGGGCTGGGTCATTGCACCTATTGCGCCTCATACACTGTCCAATCGGCCCATCGTGCTGCCAGATACGTCCAAGATCAGCATTGAAGTGGTGTCTGGCCGCGACGCTAGCGCCAACTTTGACATGCAGTCATTGGCCAGCCTCATGATCGGCGATCAAATTACCGTAGAACAGTCCTCCCACAAGGTGCGCTTCTTGCACCCGCAAGGCTGGAACTACTTTGACACCTTGCGCAAAAAAATGCACTGGAACGAGGGGGGTGTGTAAGCCATGGCTTTGCGGCACATCAGTTTGCGCGACTTTGTCATTGTTCGCGAACTCGACTTAAACCTTGCGCAAGGTTTTAGCGTACTGACAGGCGAAACTGGCGCAGGCAAATCCATTCTGATTGATGCCCTGCAAATGGCGTTAGGCGAGCGCGCCGATTCAGGTGCAGTTCGAGAAGGCGCATCTCGCTGCGAAGTGTCTGCAGAGTTTGATTGCCCTGCGCAAGCGCATGCCGTGCTGGAAGATGCCGGCTTTGAAGTTTCAGACACCTTGCTCTTAAGACGCAGTGTGGACACCCAAGGCAAAAGCCGTGCATGGGTCAATGGCAGCCAAGCCACCGCCACGCAATTGCGGGCATTGGGCGAAATGCTGTTAGACATTCATGGCCAGCACGCATGGCAAAGCCTCACGCGGCCCGATGCGGTGCGTGGTTTGCTTGATGCCTATGCAGGTCTTAACACCGAAGCTCTCAAGTCTGCATGGCATGCTTGGCGTCAAGCACAACAAGCGGTTCAAACTGCACGCAATGCGCAAGCTTCTTTAAGCCGTGAGCAAGAACGCTTAGCCTGGCAAATTGGCGAGCTCGACAAACTGGCGCCAGCCTTGGATGAGTGGGAGGACTTGAACACGCAACACACAAGGCTGTCTCACGCACAAGCCCTGATTGATGCGGGCCAAACTGCCATTGGTTCGCTCGATGGCGACGAATCATCGCGCCTTGGCAGTGCCACAGGCGCCTTGGGGCTGCTGTCTCAAGCCATTGCCCATTTGCAAGATCAAGCGCATGTAGAACCCGAGTTTCAAAGCATTGCCGAGGTTTTGCAATCCAGTCTTGCGCAAGCCGAAGACGCCGCTCATTCTTTGCAAACTTATCTGCGCAAAACAGATCTGGATCCCGATCGCTTGAAAGAACTCGATCAACGCATGTCGCAGTGGCTGTCTCTTGCGCGCAGATACAAGCGACCGCCAGAAGAGTTGGCTGCCCTTTTGGCCAGCTGGAAACAAGAACTCAACGCACTTGAAGCCGCCAGTGATTTAGAAGGTCTTGAAGCCCAAGAGAAGTCAGCAGCAGCGGCCTATCAAACCGAGGCTAAAAAATTGTCTCAGCAGCGCAAAAAAGCGGCGCCCAAACTGGCACAAGCGGTCACAAGTGCCATGCAAAACTTGGGCATGCAAGGCGGCCGTTTTGAAGTGGCTTTGATCAGCCTAGAGCAAGCGGCCCAGCATGGCCTGGAAGACATTCAATTTTTAGTGGCAGGCCACGCAGGCAGTACACCCAGGCCTGTAGGCAAGGTGGCATCAGGCGGCGAACTCTCGCGCATTGCATTGGCCATTGCTGTGACCACCAGCGAACTGGGCGAAGCCGGCACCCTGATATTTGACGAAGTCGATTCAGGCGTAGGCGGTGCTGTGGCCGAAACGGTGGGCCGACTCATGAAACAACTCGGTATGCACCGCCAAGTCTTGGCCGTCACGCATTTGCCGCAAGTGGCTTCTTGCGCAGACCATCATTTGCTCGTCAGCAAAGCCAGCAGCAAAGAAGGTGTGAGCAGCAGCGTCACACCCATTGCAGGCGAGCAACGCGTGACCGAAATTGCCCGCATGTTGGGTGGTGAAAAATTATCAGCAACCACGCTGGCACATGCCCGCGAAATGCTCACCAAATAAATTTTTCAAGTTTGATCACTATGGAAATCGTCTTAATCACTGGCATGTCGGGTTCAGGAAAGTCAGTGGCCTTGCACGCCTTGGAAGACGCTGGCTTTTATTGTGTTGACAACTTGCCGCCTGAATTGCTAATTCCATTTGCTGAATTAGAGCGCGATCAAAAAGAAGAGCGCGTGGCCATTGCCATCGATGTCCGCAGTGCAACGTCCCTGCCGCTCATGCCGGGTCAGCTCGAGGTGCTTCGCAACTTGGGTTTTAAAGTCACTTCCATTTATCTAGACGCAGGCTCTGACACCCTGCTCAGACGTTACTCCGAAACAAGAAGGCGGCATCCCTTGTCGGGCCGAAACGCTGCTGAAGGCCAACGCGCGCTGACTGAGTCGATTGAATACGAACGCGAGTTGTTGTCTCGCTTAAGAGAAAATGCGCACGTCATAGACACCAGCTTGCTGCGTGCTGCGCAGCTCCAAAGCTACGTAAAGTCTTTGGTCAGCTCGCCTGCTGCCAAACTCACCTTGGTGTTTGAATCGTTTGCCTTCAAACGTGGCATTCCATTGGATGCAGATTATGTATTTGACGTTCGCATGCTGCCCAACCCACACTACGAATCGGCACTGCGGCCCTTGTCGGGCAAGGACGAGCCCGTTCAGAAGTTTTTAGAAACTTACGCAGAAGTCAACTTGATGCAAAGTCAAATTGAAAGTTTCTTAGATCAGTGGCTGCCTGCACTTGAAAAAGACCATCGCAATTACATCACAGTCGCCATTGGCTGTACGGGCGGTCAACATCGTTCGGTGTATTTGGTCGAAAAACTCAGCCAACGCTTTGGTTCGCACTGGCTCACACTGAAGCGTCACAGAGAGTTAGACAGCAAGTGACGCACAGGTGTTGGTAAACCCAATACCACCCAATCTTTTTCAGAAAACCAAGCGCCAGCGTTGGGCGTATGGGGTGCTTTTCTCAACTGCACTTTCACCACATGACAGTGCAAGTCTTTGTGGGTGAGAACGTGCTTGAAGGCTGGCAACACCTCTAAGTTCATGGCTGTTGAGGAATTGGGCTCAGCAGTTTTATCCGACTTTTTAAGCTTGGAATATTTTTCAAAAACTGTGCGCAATACCGCTTCAGAGTCAAACAAAGGCAAGCTATAAAGACTGGCCCAAATACCCTTTGGGGGCCGTTTCTCTAGCCACACTTCGCCCTTGGTGTTTTGCGCCAGCAACAGCCAAAGCTCTTCGCTACTGCGTTTGATTTTGCGTGTTTTAACAGGGAATTTTTCAGGCTCACCCAAGGCAAAAGCTTTGCATTCATTTTGAACAGGACAAGCCTGACAATTGGGCTTTCGTGGTAGGCATAGCGTTGCGCCCAAATCCATAAGGGCTTGTGAGTACCTTGGCATGGCCGTTTTTAAATGGCGCGTTGGCAAGGCGTTTTCTGCCAACTGCCACAGTACTTTTTCATGCTTGCTGATAGACAGATCGGCGTCATACGCCCAAACCCGCGTGAGCACTCGCTTCACATTGCCGTCCATGATGGCAACACGCTCAGAAAAACAAAACGAAGCCACTGCGGCGGCTGTAGAGCGACCAATGCCAGGCAGTGTGATCAACTCTGCCGCCGTAGATGGAAACTTTCCGCCAAATCGCGACACCACATCTTGCGCACACTGGTGCAAATTGCGCGCACGGCTGTAATAACCCAAGCCGCTCCACAAACCCATCACCTTGTCTTGCGGAGCTGCAGCCAAGTCAAGCACGGTGGGAAAGTGTTGCAAAAACTTGTCGTAGTAGTCGAGTACGGTGCT
>CANNNH010000233.1 GCA_947505915.1 Comamonadaceae bacterium | reverse complement strand
TTGGCCATCGTGGCCTTGGTCGGCGGTTGGCTCTACGGCTGGGCTTGGCTTGACCCGGTCATGGGCATCGTGGGCGCTGTCTTGGTGGCCTTGTGGGCCAAAAGCTTGATTCTGGAAACCGCCAAGGTCCTGCTAGACCGCGAGATGGACCACCCGGTGGTGCAAGAAATCAAAGACGCAGTGGAAGCCGACGGACAGACCCGTGTGACCGATTTGCATGTCTGGCGGGTGGGCAAAAAAGTCTATAGCTGCGCGCTGACCGCCGTTACCCAAGACGCCCAACTCACGCCCAACATGCTGCGCGAGCGTTTAGCCGTTCACGAAGAAATCATCCATTCGACGATTGAGCTTCACCAACGCTAGCTGGCGAGCGCCAAGCCAGCATCAAGCCATCCCATTGCAAGCGCGCCACTTTGAGGTGACGCTCTTTCACATGGCCATAGCCTTTGATCTTGTCTGGAATACGGGCGATCTCCAAGGCCAAGGCTTGGCGCTCGGGGCTAAAGCCAAGCATGACCTCTTCTATCGCCACCATGTACTCACCGATCAAAGCGCGCTCAGTGCGCCGCTCTTCGGTGTAGCCAAACACATCCAACAAGGTGCCGCGTAAAAAACGCAGCTTGGCCAAGGCCTTGAAGCCACGCAGCATAGAGGGGCCAAATTTTTGTTTGACCAACTCGCCCTTGGCATTTTTGCGGGCGATTATGGGCGGCGCCAAGTGGTAGTTCAAGGTGAAGTCGCCTTCAAATTGGTCGGCAATACGCTTTAAAAAGCTTTCGTCAGTATGCAAGCGGGCCACTTCGTACTCGTCTTTGTAAGCCATCAACTTAAAGAGGTTGCGCGCTACGGCGTCGGCAAACGCAGGCGAGGTCTGCTGCAACACTTTGTCGATGAAGGCGGTGTACTTGTCAGCATAAGCCGGGTTTTGGTACTGCGTCAAAAATGCTGCGCGCTTTTCAACCAAACCGTCCAATGACTCGCGAGACTTGAAGTGCAACACTTGCACGGGCGCCAACAAGGCTTGCACCTTGGTGATGTCATACGCACACCAACGCCCCCAAGCGAAGGCTTTTTTGTTGGCCTCGACTTGCACGCCGTTGAGTTCGATGGCGCGCATCAGGGCTTGCAGCCCCAAAGGAATCCAGCCCTTTTGCCATGCATAGCCCAACACCATGGGGTTGATGTAGATGCTGTCTCCCAGCAACTGGGTGGCAAACTGGTTGGCGTCAAAAGCGCCCAAATTGCGGTTTTCACCATCGAGCGCTTGCAAGATATTGGACACACAGCCCTCGCTGGGGTTGGCCCAAGCGCCATTTTTCACAAACGCGGCTGTGGGTGTGCCATGGTCGTTGATGGCCACGCGGGTGCGCCCTGGTCGCAAACGCAGCATGGTTTCTTTGCCTGCGGTGACGATAGGGTCACAACCCAAAATCAAGTCGGCCGCCGCAGTGGACACGCGGGTGGTGCGAATTTGGGATTGTTGCTCGGCAATCAACACATGGCTCCATGTGGCGCCACCTTTTTGCGCCAAGCCTGCCGAGTCTTGGGTGACGATGCCGCGGCCCTCTAAATGGCCAGCCATGCCAAGTAACTGACCGATGGTGATGACACCCGTGCCACCCACACCTGCCACCACAATGCCATAGCCGCCAGGGTAGACGCCGCGTGAGAGTGAAGGCACTTCGGGCAAAGGCAGCTCGCCCAAAGCCAAGGGGTCTGGCGTGGGTTTGTCTTTGCTCTTTTTGCGCAATTGACCACCCTCGACAGTAACAAAGCTGGGGCAAAAACCTTTGACACAGCTTTGGTCTTTGTTGCAGGTGCTTTGGTTGATGGTGCGCTTGCGGCCAAAGTCGGTTTCAAGCGGCTCCACACTCAAGCAGTTGCTTTGGGTGCTGCAGTCGCCGCAGCCTTCGCACACCGCTTCATTGATGACGACACGCACAGCAGGGTCGACCATGGTGCCGCGCTTGCGACGACGACGCTTTTCCGTGGCACAGGTTTGGTCATAAATGATGACCGAGCAGCCTTTGATCTCGCGCATCATGCGCTGAACCGCATCCAGCTCATCGCGGTGTTCAATGGCGACGCCTTCAGGCAAGCCCAACACACCACCGGCCGCGCCGTTTTGGCCAACTCCCTCGTATTTCTCTGGCTCATCGGTCACGATGACGATGCGCTTGGCACCTTCGGCGCGCATGCTTTGCGCGATTTGAATCACGCTGTGCCCTTCAGAGCGCTCGCCAATCGGCTGGCCACCGGTCATGGCGACCGCGTCGTTGTACAAAATTTTGTAAGTGATGTTCACACCCGCAGCCACGCTTTGGCGAATGGCCAAAATGCCGCTGTGGAAATACGTGCCGTCGCCGATATTGGCAAAGATGTGGGTGTCGTGGGTGAACGGTTGCTGACCCACCCACGGCACGCCCTCACCACCCATTTGGGTGAAGCCAACCGTGCTGCGGTCCATCCACAGCGACATGAAATGGCAGCCAATGCCGGCCATGGCGCGCGAACCTTCAGGCACTTTGGTGCTGGTGTTGTGTGGGCAGCCAGAGCAAAACCAAGGTTGGCGATCGGCATTGACCTCCAACACCTGCATGGCTTTTTGCTTGGCATCTAAAACTGCCAGTTGCGCGTCCATGCGCGAGCGGGTGTCGGCATCGACGCCCAGCTTTTTCAAGCGCGTGGCAATGGCTTGGGCAATCAAGGCAGGCGACAAATCGGCGTTGGCGCGCAACAAAATATTGCTGCTGGGGTTGGGCTGCGACCACTCACCACCCGCATCGCCCTCGCCTTCATTGAACTTGCCCAACACCCGCGGGCGCTGTGCATCGGGCCAGTTGTAGAGCTCTTCTTTCAACTGGTATTCAATGAGTTGGCGCTTTTCTTCCACCACCAAAATTTCTTGCAAGCCACGCGCAAACTCTCGCGTGGTTTCGGACTCCAATGGCCACACCACGCCCACTTTGTGCACCCGAATGCCGATGCGCTGGCAAGTGGTGTCGTCCAACCCCAAATCGAGCAAGGCTTGGCGGGTGTCGTTGTAGGCCTTGCCGCTGGCAATCAAACCAAAACGGTCATTTGCACCTTTGATGACGGTGTGGTTGATTTTGTTGGCGCGAATGTAAGCCAGTGCGGCATACCATTTGTAATTGAACAAACGCGCTTCTTGGCTGAGCGCGTCGTCTGGCCAACGAATATGCAAGCCACCTTCGGGCATAACAAACTTCGGCAGCACAATTTTCACACCCTCGGGATCGATCATCACCGAAGCGCTGGACTCCACCACCTCTTGAATGGTTTTCATGCCCGCCCACACGCCTGCAAATCGGCTCATGGCAATGCCATGGATGCCGTAGTCCAGCACGTCTTGCACCGACGCAGGGAAAAACACCGGCAGGCCACAGGCTTTGAAAATATGGTCGCTTTGGTGCGCAGCCGTGCTGCTTTTGGCGACGTGGTCGTCACCGGCCAAAGCCAACACGCCGCCCCAAGGCGTGGTGCCCGCCATATTGGCGTGCTTGAAAACATCAGAGGTACGGTCAACGCCTGGGCCTTTGCCATACCAAATGCCAAAGACACCATCAAATTTGTTGCTGCCAGGGGGCGCAAAGCCCAGTTGTTGCGTGCCCCACAAAGCGGTGGCGGCAAGCTCTTCATTCACACCAGGTTGGAAAACGATCTGCTGTGACTCTAAAAAGGACTTGGCGCTCCAAAGGGCTTGGTCGTAGGTGCCCAAGGGCGAGCCACGGTAGCCGCTGATAAAGCCTGCTGTGTTCTTGCCCTGTAAGGCATCGCGCTGACGCTGCAACATGGGCAGTTTGACCAATGCTTGCACGCCACTCATGAAAGCGCGGCCATGGTCGAGGCGGTATTTGTCGTCGAGCTGAACCGTCTCTAGGGCTATGCGAATGTGTTCGGGCAGGGGCGCGTTCATTACGGGTTCTCCGATTACAGCTGGTGCTAGCCCG
>CANNNH010000232.1 GCA_947505915.1 Comamonadaceae bacterium | reverse complement strand
GTGAAATCGCTATTGACGTAAATACACTTGCGTCCGGAATCGGGGTTGATGCGCACAACGGGGTGCACAACGGGCTTGAAAGCTTTTATGGCTGCGATCAGTGCATCGTCACCGCGTTTACCAAGCGCTTCACGAAAACCTGAAACCTCCCAGCTGTGGACGGCCGTGAGCCCATCCAGGTATTTTTTCATCCCAGGCGACAACCACTCATAGGCCTTGCTGGTACTGATCCAGCAGGTGTTTCCGCCAGCGGGTGGGGTAACCGTAATTTGAATCGCAGTGCCCAATGGGGGATGGGGTTTCCAGCTGATATCGGTATGCCAATTATCAATAGCGGGCGGGCGTTCTGGATCGGAGGTGATGACCTCTAGGTCGGGGGATGACGGGTGCCGATCAAAATAAGAACCCGATGACAAAGGACCAAACACCTTAGCCAAGGCAATTTGCTGATCGGGGGTGATGACTTGCGGCCGAAAAAAGATCACTTCAAAATCAAACAAGGCTTGGCGTAATTCCGCTTGTACCGGCTTGCTCAGTGGCTTGGTCAAGTCCACGCCTTCGATCCACGCAGCAAAATTGGGCATGCGCGGCACGGGAGTTATGTGCTTGTAGCGTTTAGCAATATTGATCAATTTCAATGGTTTGGTATTTGCCATGGGGGCTCACTTTCCTAAAGTTTCAAAGTCGGTTCAAAACATTCGTACAGGTATTTCAGCGGATTTATTCAACAAGATTTATTCGGCATCGCCACGCTCATTGCCAATGCAGCAATCGTTTTTCAAGCCAAGTCATTGCCCGCACCACGCTTACCCCTAATAAGGCCAACACCAAGAGCAAAGCCATGACGCCATTGACTTCAAAGGTCGCACCTAAATAGGCGAGTGACTGGCCCAGCCCTTTTTCTGATGCAATGATTTCAGCACCGATCACTCCCAGAAGTGCATAAATCAGTCCCAAACGCAGCCCGGAAAAAATCACGGGTACGGCGCCCGGCAAAGTCACTTCAAAGAAGGTAGTGAAGGTGCTCGCGCCCAAGGTTTTGCAAAGCGTTAAATGGTCTTGGCTCACCCCGCGAATACCCGCCACCGTGCTCGACAGAACAATGAAAAATGTCAAGCTGCAACCGACAGCGATCTTGGAGCCCAAGCCCAAGCCAAACCACAAAATGAATAAGGGGGCCAGTGCAATGCGTGGCATAACATTCATGGCGTTCAAATAAGGATCAAGAAACTTCTCGAGCTTTGGAAAGCCGACAAATAGTAAGCCCACGGTAATGGCTGCCACGCTACCCAGCGTGAAGGAAATCAAAGTGCCCGCCATAGTCCAGCCCATATCCACCCAGAGCTTGCCGGTGGCGATGTTGTTCCACAAAAACTTGATGATGCCACTTGGCTGCCCGACGAAAGTTGGGTCCAGCCAGCCATTCGTAGTGAGCCACTCGCCCAAGCCCAACATCACCATGATGAACAACAGGTGCGCCCCACCCCATCGCAGTTTTTCAGCCTTCATGCTTGCTCCAACCCGATTCCAGGTGCTCCCATAACTGAGCATACAGTTCGTGAAAATGCGCATCTTTTTGCAGCTCGCGAATCGAGCGCGGTCGCGGCAAGTCAATGGTGACATCGGCCAAGATACGACCAGGCCTCGATGTCATTACTACTACGCGATCGGACACAGCCACCGCTTCTGACAAGTCATGCGTAACGAAAAGCACCGACTGCTGGTGTTGCTGGCACAGACGCAACAACAGGTCTTCAAGTTGCAGCTTGGTTTGGGCATCGAGCGCACCAAATGGCTCGTCCATTAAAAGTAGCGGTGATCCCAGCGCAAAAGTGCGCGCCAGTGCCACCCGCTGGCGCATGCCGTGCGACAAGGCTTTGGGCAACATATTTTCAAAGCCTGCTAAACCCACTTCCTGCAACATACTGCGGGCGCGCTCTTGGGCCTGCGCACGCGGTACGCCACGCACTTGCATGCCAAACATGGCGTTCTCCAATGCGGTTTTCCAAGGCAATAGGCTGTCCCGAGCCAGCATGTAACCCACTTGCGGGTTGCCCTGTAAGGGGCTTGCGCCAGCTAAATGAATACTGCCCTTTCCCGTATGGGTCACTAAGCCAGCAGCCAGGTTCAGCAAGGTCGTTTTGCCACAACCGCTAGGGCCCACCAGCGACACAAACTCTCCTTGTCGGATATGCAAGGTCACATCCACCAGCACCGGCGTACTGCCGTCGAAATTCAAATGCAAGCCATCTACCGCGATGGCTAAGCTTGCATTTAAATCAACGGGACGGCTGGGCTGAGCCATCAATCAGCGCAATTGCAAAATTTTGCTGGTGTCAAAAGTCTTGTCGATCTGCTGGGTATTGCTTAAGTAGTCGGCACTGGCCTGTAAGGCTTTGGCATCCAAAGCAAACCGTGCACCACCAATGGAGCTGCGCAAAGAAGCTTCAATGGCAGCCGCACCTGCGGGGCCCTCGATCTTGAAGGTATCGTTGATGACCTTGAGAACCGCATTGAAGTTAGCGGGGTTCTGAATAAAAGCTTCGGACTCGCGCATGGCTTTTGCAAAGGCGTCCAAAGTCGGACCCTTTTTTTGTGAAAAGTCGCCGCGCACCGTCATGGGGCCAGAGGCGCCGTTTAACTGCGTGAGTTCTTTTGGACCTTCGCCTTTACGCGGATCGACGATCACGCGGCATACCTTCATGGCGGTACAAAAACCATCCATAGGGGCAAACAGCATGAGCGCATCAACCTGCTTGTTTGCGATGGCAGGCAATGCCGTATTGGGAGCCCCGACGGGCACGATGGTGACGTCGTTGACCGATAGACCGGCACCCTTGAGGAGGTCGAGCAATTGAAACTCGGCACCCGATCCCCTGGCGGTGACACCGATCTTTTTACCTTTGAGGTCTGCCATGACGGCCGGGTAGCCTTTTGCGGCATTTGGCGTTTCGATGTGCGCGCCAGCCATCAAAAAGAAAATATTGTCACGCGCCGCATTGCCGATGATTTTTAAATCGGCACCTTTATTGGCAGCCTGGATGACCACTTCTGCAGGGCCAAAGGCAATATCAATATCACCGGCCAGCAGCGTCTGAATGCCCAGCGGGGCTGCCGGAATGGTTTTGAGCTCGCACTTAAGTCCATTTTTATCGCAGTAACCATTGGCGACGGCGACACGCACCATGATGTTGCCCAAGCCAGGGTAGTCCTGAATGCGCAGGGTTTCTGTTTGTGCCATGGCGTTGGCGCCCCATGTCAGCGCAATGGCACCTAAGGCGGTACCCAGGAAGGAAGTTGTCGAAAGTTTCATGGTCTCTCCGTTGTGTTGTCTACCGACTTCGCCCAAGCTGTGGGCTGTGGCGGATATTTCACTACGCAAGGAAGCGATGAATTGTTACTGATGTGACAATTCAAGGGAAAACACTTAAAGTGCTTTATCAATGGCTCTAATTAAGCGCCTGCTTGAACCCACACACCATGAATTCAATCCGCTCACATTCGCCGGGACGAGCCATCAAGCACTCGGCATCCGACACCGTGTCACTGGGTGAAGACAAGCGCTCTGCGTTGACGCAACGCTCAGTGGATGCGCTCAAGCGCATTGGCCGATTACGCCTTTGGCATGCGGGGCAAGTAGTGCTCAGCCGTGGCCAATCCATCTCTACGGCACTGCTGCTCGTGCACGGTCGATTGCGCGTGAGCGTTACCACCGTTGATGGAGAAGAGCAATTGCTGCGCTGGATATTGCCCGGTGAAATATCGGGCCTGAGTTCCGTGTTTGCAGAAACCACCTATCCGGCCGATTTGGTAGCTGCTGTGCCTAGCCAAATTCTGCAGGTGGAGCGCGCCGAGTTGATATCGCTGATTAGTCAAGATGCCACGGTTGCGGTGGACTTATTACGCATTTTGGGTTTGCGGATCAATCAACTATTCGACACCCTTGCGGATCAAGGTATGCCCACACTCGAAAAAAGGGTCTGGG
>CANNNH010000231.1 GCA_947505915.1 Comamonadaceae bacterium | reverse complement strand
GGCGATAACAGGGTCTGCACAAGTGGCGCTTGGGCAGCCCTGTTTGCAAGGTCAACTGCGGTGTGGCCTGACCTTTATGGGCCGGCCAGCAAACGGGCTAGGCGGTTATGCTCTTCCACCAGCGGGCCCAGTTCCAGGCTGGTCAATTCCCCCTCGCGCACCACCACACGCCCCTGCACCACGGTGTAAGCCGCCTGCGCGCTAGCACACAGCAGCAAGCTGCCCACCGGGTCGTGTACCGCAGCACCGGCCAGGGCCAGGGTACGCAAATCAAACAAAGCTAAATCGGCGCACTGTCCCACGGCAATCTGCCCGATGTCGCTGCGCCCCAGCACTTGCGCGCCGCCGCGGGTGGCCAGGCGCAAGGCATCGCGGGCGGTCATTTCCATGGGTGCGCTGTCGCAGCCGAAAGCCCTACGGCCCTGGGTATCAGTTGTCGGCGCTTCCAGCGATTTGCGCAAACGCGCCAGCAGCAAGGCCTGGCGGGCCTCGCCCAGCATGTGGGCGCCGTCATTGCTGGCGCTGCCATCCACGCCCAGGCCCACGGCCACACCGGCATCGAGCATACGGCGCACCGGCGCGATGCCACTGGCCAGGCGCATATTGCTGCACGGGCAATGCGCCACGCCGGTGCGCGTGGCGGCAAACAGGCTGATGCCATGCTCGTCCAACTTGACGCAATGCGCATGCCAAACGTCCTGGCCCAACCAGCCCAAGTCTTGGGCATATTGCGCTGGGGTACAGCCGAATTTTTCTAGGCTGTAGGCCACATCGTGGTCGTTTTCGGCCAGGTGCGTGTGCAGGCGCACGCCATATTGGCGCGCCAGCTCGGCCGAGTCTTTCATCAACTGCGGGCTGACGCTAAACGGCGAGCAAGGCGCCACCGCCACTTGGGTCATCGCGCCGTGGGCGGCGTCGTGGTAGCGCTCGATCACCCGCTGCGTATCCTTCAAGATCGCATCCTCGCGCTCGACCAGGCTATCGGGTGGTAAGCCGCCTTGCGACTGTCCTAGGCTCATGCTGCCACGGGCCGCAACAAAGCGCATACCCATGGCGCGCGCCGCTTCGATGCTGTCGTCCAGTGTGACGTTATTGGGGTAGAGGTACAAATGGTCGCTGCTGGTGGTGCAGCCACTCATCAGCAACTCGGCCATGGCCAGCTGGGTGCTGGTGTAAATCATGTCCGGCGTCAGTCCCGCCCAAATCGGGTAGAGCCCGCGC
The DNA here is from genome assembly GCA_947505915.1 of Comamonadaceae bacterium. Next base: position 2,765 of record CANNNH010000231.1, on the reverse strand, counting down.
AGCCAGCGAAAGAGTTCGGCGTTTTGTACCTGCGGTATGGCGCGCGTAAGCGACTGGTACATATGGTGGTGGGTGTTCACCATGCCGGGGACCAGCAGGTGCTGGCGCGCATGGATCACTTCGTCCGCCGTGTGGGGCATTTGGGAGGCCGGGCCAATGGCGGCGATCAGCCCGTCACGCACCAGCACCGAGGTGTCACGCAACTCGTCACCCGCGTCGTTTTGCGTCGCCACGGTGTGGGCGTTGTGGATCAGCAAGGTGGACATGCGGCCATTGTGCCGTAGCGTTACTAAAGTAATACAGGCAGCCCACGCATCCGCTCGCTTTATGATGCCAAGCATGCCCACCATCGCCGACCCCGCCGCCCTCTTGCGCAGCCTCTTTGATACCGCCGTGCAGGCCGCCTTGCCCCTGCACAAAACGGCCGCTTATTTGCCCGCACCACCGCGCGGACGCACCCTCGTGCTGGGCGCGGGCAAAGCTGCTGGCGCGATGGCGCAGGCGGTGGAGGCGCTGTGGCCCCAAGACGCGCCATTAACTGGCTTGGTGGTGACACGCTACGGCCATACGCCGCCTCGCCCTGCCGCGCTGGCGCAACGCATCGAGGTGCTGGAAGCCTCCCACCCGGTGCCCGACGCCGCAGGCGAACACGCGGCACAGCGCATTTTGGCGCTGACCCAGGGATTGACGGCAGATGACTTGGTGCTGTGTCTGATGTCCGGTGGCGCATCAGCCCTGCTGACGCTGCCCGCCCAGGGCCTGACGCTGGCCGACAAGCAGCGTATCAACCAGGACTTGCTGCGCTGCGGCGCGCATATCGGCGAGATGAATTGCGTGCGCAAACACCTCTCGCGCATCAAAGGCGGGCGCCTGGGCGCGGCCTGTGCACCCGCGCGCGTCGTGACGCTGGCTATCAGCGATGTGCCCGGCGATGACCCTTCCACCATTGGCAGCGGCCCGACAGTGGGCGATACCAGCACCTGCGCGCAGGCGCTGGAGATCGTGCAGCGCTACGGCATTGCGCTACCGCAAGCGGTGCTGGACGCCTGGGCATCTGGCGCACTGGAAAGCCCCAAGCCGCAGGACACGGCGTTTGCAGGGCATGTTTTCCACCTGATCGCCACGCCACAGCAATCCTTGCAGGCAGCGGCCGAAGCGGCGCGCAGCATGGGGCTGAGCGCTTATGTACTGAGCGATGAAATCGAAGGCGAATCCCGCGAAGTGACAAAGGTGCATGGTGCCCTCGCACGCGCAGCGGCCAAGGGTCTGGGGCCGTTTCAAAAGCCTTGCGTGATTTTGAGCGGCGGCGAAACCACGGTCACCATCGCGCCGCAAGCGCCAGGCCAGGCACGCGGACGTGGCGGGCGCGCCGGTGAGTTTTGCATGGGCCTGGCCCAAACCCTGCAAGGCCAAGCGGGCGTGTGGGCGCTGGCAGCGGACACGGACGGCATCGACGGCGTGGAGGACAACGCCGGCGCCCGCCTGGCCCCCGACACCCTGCAGCGCGCGCAGGCCCTGGGCCTATCCCTGAGTGCCTACCAGCAGCGCAACGACGCCTATGGATTTTTCTCCGCCTTAGACGATCTGGTCGTCACCGGCCCCACGCACACCAATGTGAACGACTTTCGGGCTATTTTGGTGTTGTGAGCTTTGGGGTCATTGCAAAGCCAGCAGCACGTTTTCTGGCGTCGCCGGTGCAATCAAAGCCACTGCTTGGGTACCTTCAACGGTCTGGGCGATAGCGTGGCGCAGTGCTTCATAGACGCTGATAGCCAGCATGAAAGGCGGCTCGCCTACGGCTTTGGAGCCAAAGACATTGTCCTCGCGGTTGGGCTCGGGCCAGAGCGCAACCTTAAAGTGCGCGGGTACGTCGCCCCCGGTGGGAATTTTGTAGGTGCTAGGCGCATGCGTGGTGAGCAGGCCTTTGTCGTTCCAGACCAGTTGCTCGCTGGTGAGCCAGCCCATGCCTTGTACAAAGCCGCCTTCAATCTGGCCGACGTCCAGCGCCGGGTTAATGCTGCGGCCCACGTCGTGCAAGATGTCCACCTTGAGCACCCGGCTTTCGCCGGTGAGGGTATCGATGACAACCTCGGTGCAGGCCGCACCATAGGCAAAGTAGAAAAAGGGCCGGCCGGTGAGCGTGGTTTTGTCGTAATGGATTTTGGGTGTGCGGTAAAAACCATCGCTCCACAACTGGATGCGGTTGGCATACGCCATTTGGACCACCGCGTCAAAAGCGCGCGTGGCCGTGGGCGAGCGCACCTGGCCGCCGAAAAACTCCACGGCACCCGCACCGCAACCGTCTAGCCCGGCCACAAACGCGGCCAGGTTGTCGCGCACATGGCGGGCTGCAAATTGCGCGGCGCGGCCATTGAGGTCGGTGCCGGCCGAGGCGGCGGTGGCCGAGGCATTGGGAATGGTGTGCGTGTCGCTGGCACTGCACAGCACACGGTCCAGTGGCACACCCAATTCATCGGCCACGATTTGCGTGACCTTGGTGTGCAAGCCCTGGCCCATTTCGGTGCCGCCGTGGTGCACGCGCACGCTGCCGTCCAAATACACATGGACCAAAGCGCCGGCCTGATTGAACAGCGTGGCGGTAAAGCTGATGCCGAACTTGACCGGAGTAATCGCAATGCCACGGCGCAGCACAGGGCTTTGCGCATTCCACCGGGCGATGTCTTGCACACGCTGGCGGTAGCTGCACTGCTTTTCCAAAGTCGTAAGCAAGGGCGCAAGGATGTTGTCCTCCACCTTCATCTGGT
>CANNNH010000230.1 GCA_947505915.1 Comamonadaceae bacterium | reverse complement strand
CGCCGACAATCAGCCCGAAGGCCAGCGCGTGGTACGTGCTGGGCCATTCGCCTAAAAAAATCGTTGACATGAGGGCGGCAAAGAGCGGCGTCAGGTTAGAGAAAAAGCTGGCCACGGCCGGCCCCGCCCGCTGGATGCCTGCGCTCCATGCGCGGTAGGCCAGCAAGGCCGGCCCGAGCGTGATGTAGACCATCGCAGCCACCACCGGCCAGCTCCATTGAATGCGCGCCGGTGTCCAGGCCCACTCGCCGGCGACAAAAAGACCCGACCAGAGCAGACCGAAAAATATCTGCGCCAACAAAAAAGACACCCAGTCCTGCCGGATCGACGGCGGCTCGGTGGGCCTGGCCAGCATCCAGCTGTAGCCGGCCCAGGCTGCAGTGGCCAACAACACGTAAAAGTCGCCGGGCACCAGGCGCATTTGCATCAACACTGCCGCATCGCCCCGGCTGAGCACAATCAGCACGCCGCCAATGGACAGCACCGCCCCCCAGGCCTGTCGGGGCGAAATTTTTTCACCGTGTAATAGCCAGCCCAGGCCCAGCATCCAGATCGGAATGCTGGAGGCTACCAGCGTCACGTTCATGGCGGTGGAGGTGTGCAGCGCCAGGTATTGCAGCGAGTTGTAGGCTCCGACACTGAGCAGGCCCAGCAAGGCAAAACGACGCCAGTGGCGCCACATCAGACTGTCCCGGTGCAAAACCCTGTGCGCCAGCGGCAGCAGCACCAAAAAAGCCAGCAGCCAACGCAAGAAGTTCAGCGTCATGGGCGGCACCAGATCGTTGATCATGCGGCCGATCACGGCATTGCTGGCCCACATCAAAGGTGCAATGCTAAGCAAAATAATGGTCGAGGTGCTGAGGCGGCGGTTCATGCAAGGACTGTAGCAAGACCGGGCCTCAATGTCTTTGAGCCGGTACAAGACTTTCCCCACGATCTTCAAATAATGCGGTCCCTCGCCGACTGTGCGCTAGCCCTGAGGGCGTGCGACGGAGCAAACCCAGCAATCAGCTAGCATTTTCTCGGCCAGGAGTTCTCGGCCAGGTTGGGCCTGGACCTCTGGAACCGCAGCATGTTACTTGGTGTGGTCCCTGAAAAACCACTGCAACTCGCGGGAACACTACTGATTTTGGATGATTTTCAATGGTCAAAATGTTGAACAGTGCTCGCGAGCGAATTCGACAAATCTGCTTGTCACTGTTGGCATTCCTACCGCCCTCGTAGCCATGTATAAAACCGATGCCCTTTCCAGCCCGACTAGAGGAACATAAGTAACGTTTTTGAATGCCAACCTAGAAGTCGATAGCGGGACGATTGCAACGCCAAATTCAGCTGCTACCAGGCCAATCACGGCGTGCATGGGAGCAATTTCTTGCGAGATTTTCGGCATGAATCCAGCTGCTTGGCACAAAGAGAGTACTTCTGAGTGAAAACCGCTGCCCTCTTTTTGAAACATCACAAAACTTTGCTCTTTTAGCGAAGACAAGCTAAGCGGCGGTTTGAGCGTTTTGGCAAGTCTGCGAGGTATCGCTGCAACAAACCCCTCGCGGTGGACGCTCTCTAAAACAACGCCTGTGGTGATGGGCGCCAATCTTGTAAAACCAACGTCCATGCGCCCGTGTGCAATTTGCTCCATTTGCTCATCAGGCGACAGGTTGCGCATGGTCACATGCACATCAGGATTGGAGTTACAAAACTCTCGTAAAAGGTCAGGCAAAAAGCCAAACATCGCCCCGCCTGCGACGGCAATACTTACCTGCCCAGCTTCACCACGGGCGGCAGCTTGTCCTCGGTTGAGCGCCTTTTCAGCCCCTTCGATTGCGGTCCGAGCATGCGCTATGAAAACGCTTCCAGCGGCTGTAACTTTTGTTCCCTTGGGTCCCCTGTCAAAAAGTTGTGCACCGAGGATACTCTCCAGCTCCGCGATGCGCTGAGACAGCGGCGGCTGAGAAATGCCTAGCCTTTGCGCGGCTGCACCGAATCCGCCAAAGTCCGCAACGGCCACGGCGTAGCGAAAAAGTCGGAGATCTGGAAGGAGCCGAGGCTTGTGCATTAGAGGCATCTTTCTTTGATATGGATATCTAATCTAAATGATATTGGACGTTATGTAAGGCCCAACCTAGTATGGTGCCTTAACAACGTCAGGAGCCTCTTATGCCGTTCACTTCACGCCGCAAGCTACTTCAATGGCTGTCCTTGGCAGCGCTAGGCGTTACCCAAGCCAATGCGCAGCAACAGTTCTCAAAACCAGTCAGGCTGATTATTCCCGGGCCACCAGGCGGCGCCTCAGACACGATTGCACGAGTGCTATCGGAGGACATCTCCAAAGCAATCGGGCAACCACTGGTTATTGAGCCCAGACCCGGCGTGGGCGGCAACTTGGCAACTGACATGGTCGCGAAGGCGCCTCCGGATGGTCATACGATCTTGCTGGGTGACATCGGACCATTGGCAATCAATTTGACGCTCTTTCCGAGCCTTCCATTCGACCCCATCCGAGACTTTGAGCCCATCGCACGAATGGCCGTCTTCCCCTGGATCGTCGTGGCACACCCCTCACTGGGCGTGAAATCGATGAAGGACTTGTTTGAGCTCGCCCGAAAAAGCCCTTCAGGAATTTCTTTTGGAACGCCAGGTCAAGGCACGCCTATGCATTTGACCGGTGCCTTCCTGGCGAAAGCGAGCGGTGCCAATTTCGAGCATATTCCCTATAAAGGCGGAGGGCCGGCCACCCTGGATGTCGTGGCGGGACACGTCAAGCTAGGGATTGTTGGACTCCCCCCCGCCGCTCAGCATGTTAAAAGCGGCAGTCTTGTACCGATTGGCGTCAGCACGGGGCAGCGTTCGGTACTTCTGCCCGATGTTCCAACACTTCAGGAGGCAGGGTTGACCGGGTTCGACGCGGGAGTTTGGTACGGCTTGCTAGCTCCAAAAGGTACGCCCAAGGCGCTGACTGAAAAATTGTCTGCTGCGGTTCAGGTTGCCCTTGCGAACCCAGCAAACCTTGAAAAATTGAGGCAAAGCGGCGTGAGCCCATCGTTTTTGAACGGACCATCTTTCGGGGCCTTTATCGAAGCTGAAGGCAAAAGGTGGGGACCGCTGGTCAAAGCATCTGGGGCGAAGGTGGAATAGCGTGGCAGCATTGATTAGAAACATACGATGCGCCAATCTACATGTAAAGTATTCGGGAGAGTTGCGCAACACACAGCATGCATGGCACGGGAAAAATTACATCATTCTCGAACTTGAGTCAGAGGACGGATTCAGCGGCTTCGGAGAAATGTATTGCGATGGCGGCGGCAGCCCTGAAGTGGCCTTGTCGATACTCCGTCACGAAATTGCTCCGGCTCTGCGTGGCCGATCTTCAACCAGACCGCTTGAAATATTGGCTGACCTGCGCCGCAAGTACAGCCTCAGCGCCCGGGGAGGCGCCGCAAGCATGGCTATTTCAGCAGTCGACATTGCCATGTGGGATCTTCTCGGAAAACGCGCTGGTCTGCCTTTGTACAGGCTACTTGGCGGCTTTAGCAATCGCGTGAATGTTTATGCATCGGGTGGCATGTATGGCCCTGGTATAACGCCTGAGAGCCTCGCCGAGGAAATGCGAGAAGCGCAGTTACAAGGTCTTCACGGAGCCAAGATAAAAGTCGGTGGAGCCAGCCTGGAGGAGGACGCAGAGCGGGTAGCCAAGGTGCGAGCAGCGATAGGGCCACACGCGCCGCTCATGGTTGACGCGATGTTCCGCCCCAATGTGAAGGAAGCGATCAAGCTTGGTCAAGCTTTGAAGCCCGAAAACCTGCATTTCTTCGAAGCGCCCACCCATGCGAGCGATGTCACGGGATGGGGCACTGTCCGTGATGCGTGTGCGCTTGCTCTATCTGGCCCCGAACTGAGCGACGACAGAGATCTCATGCGCCGTTTGCTCCAAGCCGACGCGATTGACTTTTTGCAGTTTGACCTCGCGATTGCCGGTGGCGTGAGCGAGGGTCGTGAACAT